>CAYVDZ010000240.1:0-7494 GCA_964450575.1 uncultured Opitutus sp. | reverse complement strand
CCGGCCCGCACCAAACCGACGCCATTGGCTCGAGGCCAGATCTCCTCCGCGATCCGCGGGGTAACCCCCGCGTTGGCAAAGGCGGCGAGAATGCGGTCATAGAAGCCCGGATTATGCGTGCGCGGAAAGAGAACAAACGGGGTGTTGGCGAGGTCCCGCAACCGGAGTGAACCACCCGGATGCTGAGTCAAGGGATGGGCGGCGGGCAGGAGCACGCCATTGCGTTCCCGAAGGAGCACGCGCGTCCGAAGTCCCGGCGTGGGGGCGTCCGGGTGAAAAAAACCGCACCCGATTTCCCCCTCCTTCAACGCCGTCAGCTGGGCGGACGTGGGCGACTCCGTGAGCTCCAATCGGATACGCGGATGGCGCTGGTGAAATTCGCGGAGGATACGCGGCACGACCGTGGCCATGGCCAGGCCGGTGAACGCCACCCGCAGGCGACCCACTTCACCGCCCGCCACCGCCTGTAATTCGGCGGGGAGGGCGGCGACACTGCGGAGCAAAGGCTCGAGTCGCTCCAGCAAGAGCTTTCCGGCGGGAGTGAGCTCCACCCCGCGACGGGTGCGATTGAGCAGATCGGCGTCGACGGCACACTCAAGCTGTGCAATCGCGCGACTGAGGGCGGGCTGAGCGATCGCGAGGGCTTCCGCGGCCTTGCGAAAATGCAGCTGTCGCGCCACTTCCCGGAAGTAGATCAGGTGGCGAAGCTCGAAATCGAACTGATACTCACGCGGCATCACCGACACCCAAATAAGTATTTCCCAAGCATGGCAACAGTTTGGTAGGATAGCAGAGTTCGAGAAAGGATTTGAGCCCGCTTCGGGTGGTTTCCTTCCTGTCCTCGACCGCCAAACCTTTTATTTCTTTCCATGCCTAAATCACTCTTCGAAAAAGTCTGGGACGCGCATGCGGTCCGGACCCTGGCCAACGGTCAGACGCAATTGCTCATCGGCACTCACCTCATTCACGAGGTCACCAGTCCCCAGGCCTTTGGCATGGTGCGCGATCTTGGTCTGAAGGTGGTGATGCCGCACCGGACGTTCGCGACGGTCGATCACATCGTGCCAACGGACCAGTTTGTGGAGCCGTACAGTGATCCGCTGGCGCAGGCGATGATGGATGAATTGCGCAAAAACTGTGCGGAGTTCGGCATCACGTTTTTTGACCGGGCGACCGGCAAGCAGGGAATTGTGCACATTGTTGGCCCGGAGCAGGGGATCACGCAGCCCGGCACGACCATCGCTTGTGGCGACTCGCATACGAGTACGCACGGTGCGTTTGGCGCGGTGGCCTTTGGCATCGGAACGACGCAGATCCGCGACGTACTGGCGACTCAGACGATGGCGCTGGGCAAATTGAAGGTGCGGCGGATCAACGTCACGGGAAAGCTCCAGCCCGGGGTTTACGCCAAGGATGTAATCCTGCACATCATCCGGGTCCTCGGGGTGAATGGCGGAACCGGATACGCCTACGAATACGCCGGCGAGGTGTTCGATCGTTTCTCGATGGAGGAGCGCATGACGGTGTGTAACATGTCGATCGAAGGCGGCGCTCGCGCGGGTTACGTCAATCCCGATCAGACGACCTTTGAGTACCTGAAGGGTCGTCCTTACTCGCCGAAGGGTGCGGCGTGGGATGCCGCCGTGGAGCGTTGGGCCGGCTTCGCGAGTGACGCCGGGTGCCACTATGATGACATCGTGACGATGGATGCGGCCGACATCGCACCGACGGTTACGTGGGGCATTAATCCGGGCCAGGGCATTTCCATCAACGAGACGATTCCTGATCCGGCGCTGGCGACGGCGGTGGACGAGAAAGCGTCTATCGAAGAAGCGCTCGCTTACATGAAGCTGACACCGGGCGCGCCTATCAAAGGCACCAAGATCAACGTGGCGTTTCTGGGTTCATGCACCAACGGGCGCTTGAGCGATTTCCAGGAGGTCGCGAAGTTTTTGAAAGGCCGGAAGGTGGCGGCCGGCGTCAAAGCCATCGCGGTTCCCGGTTCCCAAATCGTCGCGCTCCAATGCGAAAAACTTGGGCTCGACAAGATTCTCGCCGAGGCCGGATTTGAATGGCGCGCGGCCGGATGTTCCATGTGCCTCGCGATGAATCCCGACAAGCTGATCGGCGATCAACTCTGCGCGAGTTCCTCCAACCGCAACTTCAAGGGACGCCAGGGCAGCACCACGGGGCGGACCATTTTGATGAGTCCGTTGATGGTGGCCGCTGCGGCGGTAACCGGCAGTGTGGCGGACGCCCGCGAAGTGTTCAGCGTTTCATCCCATTAAGACGTTTCAGCGCCCGCGGCAGCGCTAAAGTATCTGGAAGTTCAATACGACTTCCGGAGGCACCAAGACCGCGGATCAACCTTCCTTTACTCATGGCTCTCGAAAAAATCACTCACGTCACGGGTCGCGGCGTCTCCATCCCCGGCAACGACATTGATACCGATCGCATCATTCCGGCGCGCTTCATGAAGTGCGTCACGTTCGATGGACTTGGCGAATTCCTCTTTTATGACGTTCGCAAAAACGCGGATGGCACGGACCGCCCGCATCCGTTGAACGACCCCCGCTTCAAGGGCGCGACCCTGTTGCTCTCCGGCGCCAATTTCGGTTGCGGCTCGTCGCGCGAACATGCGCCGCAGGCCATTCAGAAGTACGGCTTCAAGACGATCATCGCGGAGAACTTTGCCGAGATCTTCTTTGGCAACTGCACCACGCTCGGCGTGCCGTGCGCGACGGCCAGCCGCACTGATATCGCAAAGATCGCGGCGGCGATTGAAGCGGATCCGCAAACGGAGGTCGTGGTCGACGTCGCGAAGCAGGAGATCCGATGGGGGGGGCAAACGGTGCCGGCTGTTGTTCGCGCCGACGCCCTTGATGGGCTGGTCAATGGTCGTTGGGATGCGATTGCCGAGCTCCTCGATGGTGCGGCTGCGGTCCAGACGAAGGCGGTGACGCTCCCGTATCTGGCCGCTTAAAGCGGGCGGTCACGATCGGTCGATAAAGCCGGACGTCAGTCCCTCGCAGGACCCAAGGCCAAGGGGTCCCTATTTTCCAAACCCGCGGTTGGGCGACCACTCGCGGGTTTTTCCTTTGTAGTTTTCGTGAACTTTTCCCTCGCCGCATCGTCACACCGCGACACGTTCTCCTTTTCACCCATGTTCTTCGCGTTGATTGAAGTGTTCAAGGGCGCAGGCCTGCTGATTTATCCGCTCGGTATTTGCTCTGCTGCCGCGGTGTTCATCATTTGCGAACGGTCATTCGCACTCCGGCGGGTGGCCATCATGCCGCAGGACTTGGTTGACGCGGTGGTGGAAGGCCGCCCCGTGATGGGAGGGAAGCACACCGTACTCGCCCGAATCGTCGATTTCGCGACCCGCCACCAGCACGATGAGGGAGCGATCAAAGCCTTCGCGCGTTTGGAAATTAACCGGATGGAACGTGGGATTCCGTACCTTGACGTCATCTACGCGGCTGCGCCGCTGATTGGGTTGACGGGGACGGTTACCGGTCTTCTGCGCGTTTTCTCGCAAATCTCGCCTGATACCGGGTTGCCCGACCCGGTGGCATTTACCCAAGGTGTGGCGCTCGCGCTTTCCGCCACGGTCATTGGACTCTCAATCGCGATCCCGTCGCTGGTAGGAAGCGGCTATTTGCAGCGCAAGATTGAGAATTACGCGGCTCAGTTGGACGTGCTGCTCGAGCGTCTGCTGAACCGCCCCCGCGAATGAGTTTATTGCAGCACAAGCGACGGAAGCGACCCGAGATGAACCTCGTGGCGCTGATCGACGTCCTCGTGATGTTGATCTTTTTTGCCTTCGTCACGATGCAGTTTAAGTCCGCTGCGACGTTGAACATCACGCTGCCCAAGGTGGAGACAGCCGGGAAAAACGAGTTTCGCGGAAACGTCACCATCGGAATCGATAAGGAGGGAGCTCTGACTTTCAACGGCAAGGTCGTCACCGATCAGGAATTGTTGGCGCTGCTTCAGCAGGTGAAGGACGTCGACAAAGACATCCCGGTCCTCATCCGGATGGACGAAAAAGGAACCCTGGATCGGCTGACATTCGTGTGGGATGCCTGTCGCCGGGTGGGGCTGACGAAGCACAGCTTGCAGAGCCGCTAAACGCATGGAAGCGGCGGTGGGCGGGTGGATTTTTTCGCTGGGGAAATGTCCAGCGGCGCCCGGCAGCGCTGGTTATTTGTTTCCGCGGCTTGACTACTCACTGCCCGCTCCTCGCTACTCGCAGCGCAATGAGAATCGTCATTACTGGAGTTACGCGGGGATTGGGCCGGGCCTTAGTCGACGAGTTTGTCCGCGCCGGACACACGGTGATTGGTTGCGGGCGGAGCGGAGACGCGATTTTTGATCTTCGCATGACGCATCAAGCGCCGCACGATTTTTCGGTGGTCGATGTGGCGCTGGACAACAAGGTCGCGCTGTGGGCCGCCAAGGTTCTGGAGGCGGCCAATCCACCGGATCTTTTGATCAACAACGCGGCAATCATGAACCGGCTCGCGCCGGTGTGGGAGCAAGACGACCGCGAGTTCACGAAGCTGGTCGACGTGAATATTCGCGGAACGCAAAACGTGTTGCGTCACTTCGTTCCCGCAATGGTGGCGCAAAAGAAGGGCGTGATCGTGAATTTCAGTTCAGGCTGGGGCCGCAGTGTATCGCCGGAGGTTGGCCCGTATTGCATGTCGAAGTGGGCGATTGAGGGCCTGACGAAAGCGATGGCGGAAGAATTGCCTGCAGGGATGTCTGCGGTACCGTTCAACCCGGGTGTGATCGACACCGAGATGCTTCGGTCCTGTTGGGCCGATGGAGCGGCGTCTTATCCTAAAGCTGAGCAGTGGGCGAAAGTCGCGGCGCCGTTTATCTTGAAACTTGGACGGAACGACAACGGTCAGTCCGTCACGGTTGGCGGTTACCTCCACTAAGGGACTCGGTCAGAAATAAACGCTCAAATCTACTTGGGCTTGAGTCGCGATCCGGCGTTGCTGGCTCAGTCACCGATCGGAGATAGGCTCCGTCGCCAGCGCCTTGGCTGGCGACCCAATCCCGGCGCAGCTCTGCGCGTTTATTTCTGACCGAGTCCCTAATCCGAATCGCTTCACTCGCCGCTCAAAGCGGTGGCCCAGCACTCGTCGTGCGTGCTTCAAGTGAGGAGTTTCAACTCCTCGGCGCGTTCAAGGGCGAAGGCCGTGGTTTTGGCGGTCGAAGTGATGAGGTGAAACTCATTCACGTCTTGAAGACCCGCCGGAGCACCGCGCATCGCGCCGGACGCCACGCTTCCCCCGACCAAACCAGCGAGAGACCCGGGGAGAAGGACGGACGCGAACGCGGCAGGCGTCAGCCCACAATGCCACCGTGGATCGTGACGAACGATCCGGGTAGACCCGCAATTTGAAATTGTAAATGCCCGCAGACTTGGGACGTCTTGCGACATTGAGCGAAGGAGGAGCCGGGCTTTCGCCGGCCGACAAACCGGCACTGGTTTGAAGTCGCAAAGTGGCGTTGATTTGGGGTGGTGCAACCGCGGCTGAACTCCACACTCTGAGGTTTATGGCAAAATCGCCGCTGTCCGGTCTCAACGTCCTCCTACTCGAGGATGATGTTCTGCTTCGCAAACGACTCACCGGCTTTCTCGAACGTGAAGGCGCGGAGGTAACGGCCGTCAGCACAGTCGGCGCTGCCCGGCAGGCGCTGGAGGCGTTGTCGTTTGAAGCCGCGGTGATTGATGTGAATCTACCGGACGGACGCGGTACTGATCTGCTCCGCGACAAACTTTTCCCTTCCACAACCAACGTGGTGGTGATGACGGCGGAAGGCGGAGTCGCGGGCGCAGTGGAAGCGCTGCGGGCGGGAGCGGCCGACTATATCGTCAAACCGTTTGACCTGGAGGAACTGCCGCTGCGTCTCGCGCAGGCACGTCGGAGCCGGCAGGCCAAACGAGCAGATGAATTCCGTCGCGGGCAGGAGAGCCAGTTGGTTTTTGGAGAGAGTCTGGCTGGGGTACGCGAGCAACTCGCGAAGATTACGGCTGCGGACCGGCGTCTTTCGGGGCATCTGCCGCCGGTATTAATTGAAGGCGAAACAGGCACCGGTAAGACCGCGATTGCTCGCTGGATTCACCGCAACGGCCCGCGGGCCGACGAGCCGTTGGTCGAGTTAAATTGTTCGGCGCTTCCAGACGCGTTGGCGGAAGCGGAGCTTTTTGGCCATGAGCGGGGGGCCTTCACGGACGCGAAAGCGGCACGAATCGGCCTGATGGAGGCGGCTGACGGCGGAACGTTATTTCTCGATGAACTGCCCAGTCTCGCGCTAGGACTCCAGGCGAAGCTGCTGACGGCGCTGGAGGACCATTCATTACGTCGAGTGGGGGCGTCGCGTCCGATTCCGGTGGATGCCCGCGTGATCGCCGCGACCAACGCAGATTTGGGAACTTTGGTTGCGGCGGGAAAATTCCGGGAGGATCTTCTGCATCGACTCGATTTGTTTCGAGTGCGACTGCCCCCCTTGCGAGAGCGGGGCCAGGACATCATCGTACTCGCCGGGGAGCATCTCGGACGAGTGTGCCGGCGCTACGGTCAGAAAGTCCCCGTGATTCCGGAGGAGGGGCGGAGGCGGCTGCTCGCGTATCGTTGGCCTGGCAACGTGCGTGAGCTGGCGCATGAGATCGAACGTGCGGTCGTGTTTGGCGGGGATCAGGGGCTGACGTTCAATCATCTGGCGGCGCCTGCAAACGGCGGAAAAGCGAGTTGGCTCCGGCCAGACTTCGTGTTTCCCGAGTCGGGATTCTCGATGGAGGCGGCGATCGATGAACTCGTCGCCCATGCCACGCGCCAAGCGGACGGTAATGTGTCGGCGGCGGCGCGCCTTCTGGGCGTTTCCCGAGACGTGGTGCGTTATCGGCTGAAGGGTCAGCGCGAGAACGAGCCGCTTGGGGAATAATCCACGTGGAGTTTATGAGCTTTGGGCAATTTTCCCCATGTTCTAAAAATGTCACCCATCTGTTACTTTTACATAAAATGCTATGCATCAAGGGTAAATCTTTGATTAGAGCGGTTGGCATGCATGCTGCAATAGAAGTGGCACAGATTCGATGACCTTCGCTGCGACAAAAACACGGATTTTGGCCTTCGCGCTTTTTGCGCTGAGTGCGTCGGTGGTTTCTGCGCAGGATAAGAGTGCAGGGGCGAAGTCGGAGGCGCAGGAAAAAGCCAGGTCGAACGCGAGTTCTGCGAAGCAAAAAGCAATTGCTCAGCGGGACACCATGCTCGCGGAATACGAGGCACTTGCCCGGCAATTAAAGGATGCGAATGCTGAACAGCGGAAGCAGATCCTCGACCGGATCGAGCAGCAGAAGAAAGCGTTCGAAGCCGCCCAAAGCGCGCTTCACAAACAGATTCGTGACGAGCAGCGCCGGCAGCGGCAGAATGCTTCGCCTCAGCGATAACCCAATTTAGGCGTATGTCAGTCATAGAG
>CAYVDZ010000239.1:5061-7528 GCA_964450575.1 uncultured Opitutus sp. | reverse complement strand
ACGGGTCCAGACGGCGCAACCACCACGGCTGGCTCCTTACCTGGCGAAATCTGCGCCTGGCCGGGTTTTTCCTGCTGCGGAACGAACCAGCCGGTCGTGCTTTGGTCTTCATTGAGGTAGGCCTTGGCCACCCGGTTGACGTCCGCAACAGTCACGGCCTTCAAGTGATCCAAAAGTGTATAATAAAGCGTCCAATCGCCGACTGCGATGGTCTCGTTAATCTGGCCGGCTTGGGCAAACGAGCCGTCGCGTTGATACGCTATGCTCGCGAGCAATTTGTTGATCGCACGTTCCACTTCCGCGGCATCCACGCCTTCTTTTTTAACTCTCTCCACTTCGGCGACCAGAGTCTGTTCGACCTGCTGATGCGTGATGCCGGGCGCGAGCATCGAACTCAAATTGAAGAGCGTGTCATCGTGAAAGAAACCCTTCGCAGCATCGGCGCTGATCGCCAGGTTGGCGTTAATCAGGGCGCGGTAGAGCCGGCTGGTCTTGCCCTCGCTCAGAATGGCCGCAAGCACCTCGAGTGCCGGATGATCAGCGTGGCGCGCGTGCGGCACTTTATACGCAATTTGCACCACGCCCACTTCGCCCGGACGTTTCAATACCACGCGACGCGGCCCGGATTGCGGTGGCTCTTCCGTATAGACAACGGGAATAGGCTCCGGAGAACGTGGGATCTCACCGAAGTATTGCCTGATCAGGCGCAACGCCGCAGCCGGCTGGAAATCGCCAATAACGGTAATGGTGGCGTTATTCGGCCAATAATACGTGTCGTAAAATTCCCGCAGTTTCGCGATCGACACTTTCTCGATATCGGATCGCCAGCCAATCGTGGGATGATGATACGGATGCGCCATAATGGCGGCCGCATTGACTTCCTTGTCGAGCGCCGAACTCGGATCGTTCTCGTCGCGCTCGAATTCATTCCGCACCACCGTCATCTCCATCTGTCGGTCTTCCTCCCGCAAAATCAAGTTGCGCATCCGATCGGCTTCGAGCCGCACCGCGAGTTCCAGGTGATCGCTCGGAAGGTTCTCGTAATAATTGGTGCGATCGAGCCACGTCGTGGCATTGTTGATCCCGCCCACCTTGTCCATCATCGTGTCGAAACCGCGACCATCGCTGGGATGGAAGTTCTTCGAGCCTTTAAACATGAGGTGCTCGAGCAGATGGGTCGCGCCGGTGGTCCCCGGCACTTCATTGCGCGAGCCGACCCGATACGTGACCATAAAGGTCAATACCGGCGCCGAGTGATCCTCGAGCAGCAGGACGTTGAGATCATTCACGGGCATCCGGTACTCGGTCACGTCGCCCACGGATCTGACGAACGTGAACCCCTCCGGCACCGACTCCGCCGCCGGAAGGGCGCTGGCGACCGCGAGGAGTGAAAGACTAAACAG
Source organism: uncultured Opitutus sp. (assembly GCA_964450575.1). Taxonomy (GTDB): domain Bacteria; phylum Verrucomicrobiota; class Verrucomicrobiia; order Opitutales; family Opitutaceae; genus ER46. The sequence continues at coordinate 6,125 of CAYVDZ010000239.1, read as the reverse complement.
AGAACGGAGAAAGCGTTTCATGGCGTGACGTGGGAGTAACCATGAACCTGACCCGCCCACGCGCCAAGTTGTTTGCAACGATTTGCTGGCGCCGAGGCAGGGTGAGTCACCGTGACAGGGCTACTCCTCCGGGATCGCCATTGGCCGTGCCTGCGCCAAGGGATGCATGCGCTCCGCCATCAGCGCTCGCCCAGCGCTCACGCCCGACCGACCTGGGTCCAACGCGGGCGCAGCGGATGACAACGTACTCCGATCAATCAAACTGCTGCTTCGGCTTCCACGTGCTGCGGTCGGCGAAGGTGGGCGTCACCGCGCCTTTTGCTTCGTGGGCTTTGCTCGAAAGCAAAACCGTCCGACGGCGCGCGGTCTCCGGAGCCAGGGCCTGCGTCAGCAAGGCGAGCGTCTGCTCCTTCGTCAGCGAATCGAGGGCCGCCAGCGTAGTCTGCTGGCGCTGCCAGTCCTGATCGTACGTGAACGCGCGGGCAAAAAACGCCTCCGCCTTGTCGCGAATCCCCTTGGGCTTTTCCTCAATCTGCGAACGGGCGCCGGCGATCAGCGTCTGCCACTCCTGATCGGGAAGCGCCGCCAATGCCGCCGGCAACGTGGCGATAAAGGTCTCCGCCCGCCGCTGCAGTTCGTCCGGCGCGTAACCACTCGATTGCACCACAAACGTGAAGTAACGCTGGCGCAGCGAGAACGAGGCCGCCGACCCGACAATATAGCCGAGTTGCTGCTTCGTGCGCAGCTCGGTGAAGAACGGCTCACTCACGAAATTTCCCAACACGACCGCGGCCGCCCGCGTTTCCGGCGAATCGTCAGGCAACAGATAATCCGCGATCATCGCCGAGTTCACTCCGGCAATCGGAGCGGCATCGACGATGTTCTGAGCAGCGCGGATCTGCAGGTGGCGGCGACGCAGCAGCGACTCCGGCGCCACCGTCCGTGCGCCGATGCGCGCCGCGATGGCGCGCGTGGCCTCGATGGCGGCATCAGCCGAAAGATGCCCGTGCACCAGCGCCTCGAGTTTGCCGCGAGCAAGGAACGTTTCCGCAAAGGCCTGCACG
>CAYVDZ010000239.1:2750-5051 GCA_964450575.1 uncultured Opitutus sp. | reverse complement strand
GCACGTCGGCAAACGTCGCGGACTCGGTGCGCGCCAGGGTTTCGTTGGGCAGAAAATGGAACTCGCGGGTCAGCGCGTCGCGTCGGTCGCGCGCAAGCACGTACGCTTCGGTTTCATTATAGCTGCGAAGACTGCGCAGCGTGGCTTCCTTCAACGCCTCGAAGCGGGCCGGCGTGACCGTAAACGTGCGCAGGTGATCGGCGATGTGATTGGCATAGCGAACAGCGGAGTCGCCGAAGCCGGTCACGCTTACCCGCAAGCCTTCCCAGGTGAGGTCCGTCGAAAACTCGATGCCGGCCAGAGCAGCATCGGCCGCGGCGGCTTCGAAAAATTCCCGGAGGCAACTATCATAGAGCCGCATCAACGCCGTGGCATCCGCGCTCGCAATTGTTCGCACGGGCACGAAGCGGAAAATCATCGTCGTCTGCGGCCGGAGAAATTCGCTGTCGCCCGCGTAAAACAACTGCACCCCGGGCTCATCGATCAAGGGCAGCGGACGTTCCGCCAGAAGCGCGGTGTCGCCCGGCATAAACCGATTGCTGCCCGGCAATGCAAACCGCGCCGTCTTCCCGCCCGCCGGCTGGGCGAGCGCCTGATACGCCGGCCCCGTGTCCTCACGATATGAATACGCCGTCTGGTAGATGCGCTCGTGCTTATCGGTCGGAACTCCCTTCGCCATCAGCGAGGTCAAGAGGTTGTCGGGCGTGAGCGCATTGAGGAGGGTTCGATACGCCCCTTCGTCGGGACGGCCCCAGACGGCGACCGCGCGCTCCGCCACTTCGAGGGGATAGAAGAGCGCCTGACTGGCCAGCGCGGTGACGAGGCTCATGCCTTCGCCCCGATCATTATAAGTTTCGTTGAGTTGGGCAATGCGCGCGCGATCCGCATAGAAGGCGGCGGGAAACGGCGACGCCCGCAGATGCGAAACGTAACCAAAGAACTGGGTGAGCACGTCGGCGTATTTTGTTTGTCCCCCGGGCGTGAGCGAGAGGTTGACCAGCAGCGATCCATAATTCCCCGTACGCTCCCAAACAGACGCGCTGAGGCTGTTGATCAGGCCATCGCGTTTGAGCTGCTCGACGAGCCCGCCGGGCCCCGGAAACGCGAGCAGTTGCGTGAGCAGTTCATCGGGCTTGCTCGCAAAGTGCGGGCGCGTCGCCGGCAGCACGAACTCGAGCGTGAGCTGGCGCAGCTCCTTCACCGGCTCGATCATGGCAAGGCGGAGCGCGGGCTTGCGCGGGAGGAAGCGCGCCTCGTGCACCACCGGCGGCACGTCGCGCCGCGGAATGGCGGCGAACATCTCTCGCGCGTGTTTCTCGAGCTCATCGAGCGAAGCCCGCCCGGCAATGGCCAGCGCCATGCGATCCGCAGTATAATATTGTTCATAGAACGCACGCACCGCCTCAGGCGTGGCGCCGGCCAGCGTTTCCTTCGTGCCGGTGGAGAAACGACTCTCGCCACTGGCGGGATCGTAGAGTTCGCGGGAGACGCCGATCAGCCGGCGAAAATCGTTCTGCATATGGCGCATCGCCTCGTTGTGCACGGCCGTGACTTCGCGGCCCGTGAACTCCGGATTGAAGCGAGGCGCGATGAAGAATTGCGCGAAGCGATCAAGCGCGCCGGCCAGCGCATCATGCCGTACCTCGAAGTGGTAGTTGGTATGATCGGTGGCGGTATAAGCGTTGTTTACGCCGCCGTTGGCTTTGATATAGCCGCTATATTCACTCACATCCGGATACTTCCCGGTCCCGAGGAAGAGCATATGCTCCAGGAAATGCGCCATACCCTCGCGATTGGCCGGATCGTCGATCTGGCCGACTCGAACCACGAGCGCCGCGCCCGACTTGTTGAACTTGGGATCGGAGACCAACAACACGCGCAGGCCGTTATCGAGCACGAAGCGGCGGAACACCGCCTGGTCCGTCGGGGCCTTGATCGGCGGCGGCAAATCAGGAATCGGGACGGTGGAGCTGGCAGCACCCGCCACCAGCGGGAGGAGAAACAGGATGAAACGAGGAAGAGCGGTGGAGATTTTCACGAGTGGGGGTGAAGGGGATGGAATTACCTCCGAGTTTGTTGAAACCACGGGAAACGCCAACTCGATTGCGCCGAATCCGCATTTGAAACGCGCGCCTCGGAAAGAACTAACCCGATGGGAAAGAAGCGGCTTCCCAGTGCGAAATTCAGAAAGAGTTGAGCTACGTGGTCCCGGAGCGACCAGTTTGATGTCGCATATGCGACATCGAACTGGTCGCTCCGGGACCACGGGCAAAACCACGCTCCGGCCTGGGGGCGACGGGG
>CAYVDZ010000239.1:0-2740 GCA_964450575.1 uncultured Opitutus sp. | reverse complement strand
GATTTTCGCGGTGCTTGTCGCCGGTTCCCACCGTGTCTTAGTGGCGCACGATGCCCAAGATCCTCCTCGTTGCCGAAAAGCCCGCCGCCGGGCGTGACTTCGCGGCGGCGCTCACCGGCGGACACTTCAGCGGGCAGGGACCGCATTGCGGCACGATGGCGGACGGAACGGAACTCACGGTGGTGTCGGCGCGCGGGCACCTGTTCGAGTTGGCGAAACCCGAGACCTACGATCCGAAGTTCGGCAATTGGAACGTCCACGATTTGCCGATCACACCGACAAAACCGTGGGAGTTTATCGAGGAACCGCGGGCCGACGCGGGAAGTTTGCTCGAGGTGTTGCGCACTGAGGCGAAGGCGCACGCGGGCTGCGAGATCGTCAATGGCTGTGACGCCGAGCGGGAAGGCGAAGTGATTTTTCGAAAAGCGCTGCGGGGCGTGAAGGCTCCGGCGGGCACGACCTACTCACGCATGTGGGCGCAGACGATGGCGGTATCGGGGCTGCAGGAGGCGTTCGCGGCGCGCCTGCCGCTGAAGGATTACGACGGCCTGGCGCAGGCAGGTTTCACGCGGGATCAGGCGGATTGGCTCGTCGGCATGAACATGACCGTACTCGCGACGAAGACCTTGCCACGCGGGCGGGGTGACTGGAAAGTGTGGTCGGTTGGCCGCGTGCAAACGCCGACGCTGGCCTTGATTGTCGCGCGTGATCTCTTGATCGAGAACTTCGTGCCCCAGAAGTTTTGGGAAGCCCATGGGACCTTTGGCGGACACGAAGCGAAGGGGGAATTGGACGCCTACGCGGCCTCGCCGGACCGGATAAAACTGTTGGGTGCACCGGTGGTGAGCAGCGAGCGGGACAAGAAAGTTTTCTGGGATCGGACGAAAGGTGAGACCTTTGGGACGGCGGCGAAGGCACCGCCTATATACAAGGCAACTGAGAAGAAAACGACGCGGACAGAAAAGCCCCCGCTGCCCTTTGACCTGCAGGAAATGCAGAAGCTCATGTCGAAGAAGTTCGGCAGCACAGCGACTGACACGCTCGCGATCCTGCAACGACTCTACGATGCGAAGTTGATCAGTTACCCGCGCACCGACTGCCGCCATCTCCGCGAGGACATGAAAGACAAGCTATATGCAGCAATCGTGGACGTGCATGCGCATCTACGGGAGATGCGGCCGGGACTGCATCTTTCGCAGCAGGAACTGATGCCAAAGAAAATCGCGGATGCGTCGCGGGCCTTCGATGACAAGCAGGTTGAAGGTCACTACGGCTTGGTGCCGACGGGCGAGGTGAACGGCATCGAGACGCTTACCGGCAACGATCTCTTTGCGTATCTTACGGTAGTGCAGACCACGTTGATGGCGCTCGACGAGCCGGCGAAGTACCGCGGAGTCACGCGGCGCTATATCCAGGACGGCGGCGCGGGGCCCTATGCGCCGGCGGTTTTCAAGACGACGCGGGAGCAGAACGATTTCCCTGGGTTTAACCGCTGGGTGAAGCGCGAAGCGAAGGCGGTCGTGGCGCTGCCGCCGATCTCGGAGCATCAGATCCTGGAAGCGGTGACGCTGAAGGAACTGACCACGAAGCCGCCCGAGCATTTCACGGATGCGACGCTGCTCGATGCGATGAGATATGCGGGCGAGACGTTTGATGACGACATGGCGGAGGAGCAACGCGAGGCGATGGTGGACGTGCTGAAGGACAAGGGTATCGGCACGGCGGCGACGCGCGCCAATATCATCGAGAAGATACTTCTGCGCGGTTTCGTGGTGCGCGAGAAAGCGAGACTCCTCTCGACGGACAACGGCCGCCTGCTGTGCCGCGAGTTGGCGCCGCGGGCGCCGGATTTGCTTTCGGCAAAACTCACGGGCGAGTGGGAGCTGATCCTAAAAAAGATGGAGCGCAACACCGCCCCGATGACACGTCCGGAGTTCCTCGATGCGCTGCTTGCGAGTGTCCTGAGCATGAAGGAAGCGTTCATCAAGGGATGCTCGCGCCCGGGGTTTAATGAACCGGTGATCCCAGTCACGGCCGGCACACCCGTGGCCGAAGCAATATGTCCGAAGTCAAAAGAACCCCTGCACGACCGCGGACCGTTTTTCGAGGCACCGGGATGGCCGGGGGTAAGGTTGTGGAAATCAGCTTTTGGGCGCGCGTGGGAGGCGGCGGAATTTGTCGGGCTGCTCGAATGCCAGCTGGCGAACAAACCGTATCACGCGGCGGGATTGAAATCGGCGACGGGCAACCGGGACTATGAAGCGTCCCTCGTGATCGACGAAACGCAGAAGAAGGTCGTCATTTTTACGCCGGAGCCGAGCAAGGTGAAAGGCGTGAAGTGTCCGAAGTCGGGGAAGCTAATGCTAGACTGCGGAGGATATTTTGAGTCGCCAGGCTGGCCTGGCGTGAAGCTCTGGAAAAACGCGTTCGGGAAAGTATTCGCGGCCGGGGACTATGTGCCGGTTTTGCAGGGCTGGAAAGACGGGACGCCGGTCGAAGTAGGCGGACTGGTGTCAGTAAAGTCCGGCAAAGTCTATACAGCGAAAATAGGTCTTGATGATAAAGTGGGAAAGATGAAGTTGGATTTCGGAGCGCCGCCGCCAGGTTTGGCCGGATAAGTGCCGTGGGAGCACCGGCAACAAACGACCATGCGGCCCGCCTCGCGGCCACTTCTCGCGACCAAACGGATGTCGCATATGCGACATCCATTTGGTTGATCGAAAAAGGCACGAACAATTCG
>CAYVDZ010000238.1:0-7544 GCA_964450575.1 uncultured Opitutus sp. | reverse complement strand
CTCGATTGGTCGCTCGGAAGATCTGAAACCCGGCGAACAAGGCCAGAAAATTGGTTACTCCGCCCAGACTGGCGTAGGCCAGGATCCAACCAATCGACAAGGTTTGGCCGGGAAGCGGTCGGCGCTGGACGATGCTGCGCACCGTGGTGACAGCGAGCCAGATCGCGCCGGCAATTCCGACCAAACCGAGATACGGAAGAAAGGCTTCGCCGCGCCACTCCGACCAACGCAAATAGCGGTGACCAAAAAAAGCCAGCCAGTCCCACCGGTGAAAGGGCGGGGGAATCACCATTTCAACCGCCTTCAAAGCATAAATCTCGGTGCCGCTATAATTGCGAGTGAGCAGGGGCAGCGCATCGGGATTATCCGTATATAGCCAAGCCTCCGCATGAACGATCAGGAACGCCGCCAAGGCGATTCCGATTGTGGCCACGCCGATTTGCAGGTTGGGTTTGCGGCGATCGCCGAGGGACTGGAGGATGAGCGCCCAGCCGATCAGTTGGAGCCAAAAAAATAGATTGTACGGATTAGCGCTGCCGAGCGCGACGCCGGCCCCGAGGCAGACGATCGCTCCCGGGCGGCGCCACTCAAGGCGTTGACTGCGGGCGATGAGCCAGACGGCCAGCAATCCCACAGGAATCGTCCACGTGAAAATCAGGGAAAAGTGGGCCAGCCCGCGATGAAAGGTATGGTACGTATAGGCAAACAAGAGCGCACCGGCGGCCGCCCATTCCCACCGACAGCGCAACCAGCGGGCAACCAAGTAAAATGCCAGCGCCGCCGACACTTGGGCGAGGAGCATCCCCAGATTCGCCGCTCCATATAGCCCCACGGCATGGACCAGTGCGCCTAATGCGAGCATCAGCGGTTTATCGGGAGTGGGATACGCATTCCAGTGGGCGCCAAACGGCGCGCCCAGACGGGTGATGACTTGGGAGCGGAGCGGAATGATGTCGCCCTCGGATGCTGCTTTCAGCCGCGCGAGCGTCTCATGTGCGTCCCCCACATAATCCGTCGGAAGCTCCCAGCTGTCCAACGACCATCGATCGAAATGGCCGATCCAGATGAAGGCCGCGACGAGCGCGACTAAGACACCGCGCCAAAACGCGGCCGATGAAGACGGAATCATTCGAAGCGAGGGTCGCAAAGCGGAGCTGGAGGGGTGGGCGACGGACGTAAGAACAAGCGGGCGAACCGCTGGCGACAAGACGACAGATCGATTCTGACGAAAATGTCAGGTGACTGACGCCATTCGTTCGCGAATCCGCCCCGCGTCATCCGGAGGCACCCCTCGCACGCGCAAAGCGCCGTCTGCCTTCGTGACGCGCATTCAGGTTTTCTGCGGCCGCGGGTTTGTGCGTTGCACCGGTAGTCTCCGAAGTCCGATGGTGCTGTTCGCCCCGACTCCGCTGCCAGGATCGGCGATTGCCCCATGGCAACCTTGGTGCGGCTGGTTATGGTGATAAATGGCTATAGCAGAGAGCAACATCCGACCCACTGCAACGGTACGCGCGAGAGCGGGAAAAAACTATTCGCGCGCCAAAATCGCGGTCCCGGGGAATCGTGGGATTAAGGTCGTTCAAGCGGTAACCATCCGGAAACCGGCCGCGGAGCTTTACGCCTTTTGGCGGGATCTTCCCAATCTGATGCAGGTGATCAATCACCCGGTTTCGATTACGGCTCTTTCTCCGGACGAGTCACATTGGTCGGTGAGCGCTCCTGCGGGCAAACGGGTCGAGTGGGATGCCCTGATCATAAACGACGTGACGGATTGTCTGATCGCCTGGCGCTCGCGCGATGGGGCCGAGGTGCAGAACGCGGGATCAGTCCGCTTTGAAGCCGCCCCCGGAGATGAAGGGACCGAGGTCACCGTCGCGCTGGAGTATAATCCGCCGGGTGGCAAGCTCGGCGCCATGGTGGCGAAACTCACGCGTGATTCCGCGGGGTCGCAGGTTTACGATGCGCTGCGCCGCTTCAAAGCCCTGATGGAAACGGGAGAGATCCCGACGATCAAAGGGCAACCTGTGGGCGGTCCGCAGCGCGGCCAGAAAGGAAAAAAATGAAGGCGCTCGTCTGAATGGGAAAGCGCAAGGTGGAAGTCCAGCGGGTCGATGATCCCCGGATTTTGCGCCCGCGTGATTGCATCGTAAAGATCACATCGACGGCGATCTGCAGCTCGGACATTCATCTCTATAATGGATATATCCCAACGCTGGAGAAGGGCGATATTCTGGGGCATGAGTTTATGGGCGAAGTGGTGGAAATCGGCCCGCAGGTGAAGACCCTGAAAGTGGGCGATCGCGTTGTCGTACCGTTCACGATTTCCTGCGGGAAGTGCACGCATTGCGTGCGCCAGCAGTATTCAGTGTGCGATAACACCAACCCCAACTGGCACGTCGCGGAAACAGCGATGGGTTTCCCGCCGGCCGGCATTTTGGGTTACTCCCACATGACCGGCGGATATGCGGGTGGGCAGGCGCAGTATGCGCGCGTACCGCATGCGGATGTGGGCCCGATTAAAATCGAAAACGACCTGCCGGACGACAAGGTTCTCTTTCTCTCGGACATCTTTCCGACCGGTTACATGGCGGCGGAAGCGTGTGACATTGTTCCGGGGCAGAGCGTGGTGGCGGTCTGGGGCTGCGGGCCGGTGGGGCAGTTTGCCATCCGGAGTGCGTTCCTGCTGGGCGCGGCCAAGGTCATCCGCATCGATTCGCTCCCCGAGCGGCGAGCCATGGCGGAAGCTGCCGGGGCGCTGACGATTCACTCTGGGATGGACGTGATGGAGGAGTTGAAGGCGTTGACAGGAGGAAGAGGTCCGGATGCCTCCATCGATGCGGTCGGAATGGAAGCGCATGGATCGGCGTACGATCAGGTGAGGCAAACGCTGAAAATGGAAACGGATCGACCCTTCGCGCTGCGTCAGGCGATTCGGTGCACGCGCAAGGCGGGAATCGTTTCGGTGCCGGGGGTTTACGGCGGATTCATCGACAAGGTCCCGATGGGCGCCGCGATGAACAAGGGACTAACGTTTAGAATGGGGCAGACGCACATGCAGAAATACATGAAGCCGCTCCTCAAGCTGATCGAAGGGGGTAAGATCGACCCTTCCTTTGTGGTTACGCACCGGGTGCCATTGAGTAAGGCGGCCAAGGCGTATCCGCTTTTCGTCGAAAAAAAGGACAAGTGCATCAAGGTCGTACTCGATCCGGCGGCCTAGCGGCGACGGAGTCCGTTCGCTCGCACGTCCGGAGCGATCGAGCGCGATGATGCGAAACGCGCTTTTGGGACAGAGCATTCTTCGCGGCGGGCCGGCAGGATCGAATCGTGAGCCGAGTGGGGGGATTCCCCGAATGAAGGTAAGGTAACTGAACAGTGATTCGTAGAGTTGACGTTAGCCCACTAATGGTGGAGATATTCCCCGCTTCCTTTGCTCCGCGGCCGCGTCTAGCAACGCGTCGACGGTCGCAGAACGCATCTCCTCAATCCTCCCCTATGAATAACTGGACACGCAAAGATTTCCTCAAGACCACGCTGGTTGGCGGCGGCGCCACACTTCTCGCAACCAGTCGGGTGCGAGCCGCTACGACGGGTAGTGCCAACGGCGACATCCGCGTCGCGGTTGTCGGACTGAATCAGCAGGGCAACGGCCACATGCAAAACTATGTGCCCGGCAGCAAAAGCAAAGTCGATGGGGCGATCCTCGTCGCGGTCTGTGACGCTGATAGTGCCGTATTGGCCAAGCGGAAAGGTGAAGCCGAGATGGGTGGCCTCAAGGTCACGGGCTACTCCGATTACCGAAAGATGCTTGAAGACAAGAATATCGATGCGGTTGTCCTCGCCACTCCTAATCATCAGCACTCTTTGATGACGATCTGGGCGCTTCAGGCCGGTAAGGATGTATATGTGGAGAAGCCGCTCTCACACAATGTCTGGGAGGGTCGTCAGGCGGTCGAAGCTTCGAAGAAGTACTCGAAGAACATCGTCTTCGCCGGCACGCAGAATCGGTCTTCAGAAGATATCGCCGAAGCAATCGCCTTCGTGCGCTCGGGCAAGATGGGAAAGATCAAATGGGCGCGGGGCCTCTGTTACAAACAGCGCGATGGGATCGGCAAGACCACCGGCGCGCAGCCCGTTCCTTCGACGGTCGACTATGATTTGTGGACCGGTCCGGCCGCCCTCACCCAGCCGCGCCGCAATTCACCCAAGTATGGTACCATCCATTATGATTGGCACTGGTTCTGGAACTACGGTGGCGGCGACATCACCAATCAAGGCATCCACCAAATGGATGTGGCGCGCTGGTTCCTCGGCGAAAAAGGTCTTCCTCCTTCCGTCATGAGCTTTGGTGGCCGGTTTGGCTATACTGATGACGCCGAAACCCCCAACACTCTCGTGTCGGTGTTCAACTATGCGGCCGCGCCGTTGATCTTTGAAGTGCGTGGTCTGCCGCAAAAAGCAGGCATGCGCGCGATGGATGCGTATCGTGGTACGCGCGTCGGAGTCGTGATCCAGTGCGAATCGGGTTACGTGACCGTCAGCGAACAGGGCACCTGCAATATCTTCGACAACGACAACAAGCGCATTTCGCAGCACGCGAAGAACACCTTGGCTCAACATCGCCCCAACTTCGTTAAGGCAGTCAACGCCCGGAAGGTGACTATTGGGGACGTGCTTGAGTGTCACTACTCGTCGGCGCTTTGCCATCTCGGCAATGTGTCCTACTTGGTCGGAGCAGACAAATCGAACGCCGAACTCGCCGAGTCCATCAAGTCCAGCGAAGTCACCAAAGAGACGTTCGGCCGCGTGCTTGAGCATCTCAAGGCCAACGATGTCAACACTGACACGACGAAGACCATGGTCGGACCACTCCTCACAATCAACGCGAAGTCGGAAAGCTTCACCGGGTCAGAGGCCTTCGTTGCAGCGGCCAACAAGAGCCCGCTCCTAAAGCGTGAAGGCCGCGGCGCATTTAAGATTCCGGTCATGCAAACGGGTTCGGTCGCGTCGTCCTAAGCCTTGATTCCAGTGACTCCTCGCGGGGTTACTAAAAGCCAAGCCCTGCGTCTAAAGCGCAGGGTTTTTTCTTGGAGTCACGAGACGCCGACCCGGTGGCTTTTCTTCCCGCGAACCTCACGGAAGAGGGAGTGGTTCGCGACTGGCAATCCTCGCCGGCCTGCCTTTGCTCGTTTCATGCGTTCAACTCTTCGTTTTGCGTGGGGCTTTCTTCTCCTGCTCGCGGTGGGAATTTCCGCGGCGCCGGCACCGGCTGGCGCACCTGCGCATGGTCAGGTCAAGCAGCTCAAAATTACCGTGCTTTCCACCATGTTGGCGGACGGTGATGAATTGGGTGAATGGGGCTTCGCCGCCCTGATCGAGGCCGATGGACGACGCTTGCTATTCGATACCGGCGCCAAAGCCGACGTGGTTTTGAGAAATCTGGCCACGCTCAAACTCGATCTCAGCGACACGCCTGAGGCCGTTCTGAGTCACTGGCATTCCGATCACCTCGGCGGATTTCTTCCCCTGCGCCGCGCAGTGATGGCACAGTCTCCCCGTGCTTTGGCCCGCACGCATGTCGGCGCGGGCATCTTCGATCCACGCATCGGGACGCCGCCTCGCGTGGAACTCAATCCGATGATCCGGATGAAGCCGGAGTATGAAGCGACCGGCGGGCAATTTATCGAGCATGACAAGCCGGTGCAGCTGTGGCCCGGCGTCTGGTTGACCGGACCGGTACCGCGGAAACATTCCGAGCGAAACTGGAGCGGTCGTGCGCGGGTGAAAACGGCCGAAGGCATCGTCGAAGACACGATTCGCGATGATATGGCCCTGATCATCGACACGGCTGAAGGCCTCGTGGTCGTGACCGGTTGTGGCCACGCGGGCGTAATTAACATCATCGACCATGCGCGGACATTTGTGCGCCCGGCGCGCGTGTACGCGCTGCTCGGTGGTATCCATCTTTTCAATGCGTCTGATGCAACGCTCAAGTGGACCACCGACAAACTCCGCGACGTCGGGATCGATCACTTTATAGGAGCGCATTGCACCGGGATCGAAACCGTCTATAGATTCCGCGCCGATCTGAATATGTCGCGGGACCGTTGTGTGGTTGGCGCCGTGGGAGCGAGCTTCGAATTGGGCAAAGGCATCGACCCACTCGCGATCGCCAAATAGGGGCGGGATGGGGGGCTGGGGATACGGTGCCAGGTCGGTGCGTTAAGCCTTCGGGTGTTGGTAGCCCTTGCGGTATTCACGGCGGAGCAGCCGGTTGGCGGTATCATCACCGATGATACGCTCTTTTTCGCCGTCCCACTCGATGCTTCGACCATGCTTCATCGAGAGCATGCCGAGAAGCGCCATGTTCGTCGAAAGGTGAATCTCGCCGATGTCGCAGACGGGCTTTGATCCGGTTCGGATCGCGTGGAGGAAGTCAGACCAGAGCTCCTTGATGTTTTGGGAGTCAGGCTGGTTGAGCTGCGGGGCTTCGGTAATGACGGGATCGTTCGCGTTCGACGGATAAAACGTCCAACCTTTTTGCCAGCCCATGTGGAAGATGCCTTTGGTGCCGTAGAAGTAGCAGCCGACGTTTTCGCCTTTGTCGGTGTTGTTGCCGGCGAAGCGCCGGTGCTCCCATTGCACGTCGAATTTATCGAAGCTGTACGTCGCGAGTTGGTGATCCGGAGCGTCGGTGGTCTGCTCTTGGGCGGTGAGCACGGCGGGGCCGGCGATGGGGCGGCCACCCGCGGAGTAAACGCGTTTCGGATACTTCTCGCCAGTGATCCATAGCACTTGATCGAGCCAGTGAATGCCCCAATCGCCCAAGGTGCCGTTGGCATAATCCAAGTAATTGCGAAAGCCGCGTGGATGGATCCCTCCGCGACTTGCGCCGGTGGTCTCGCGGGGATCACCACCATTGAACGGTCGCATGGGGGCCGGGCCGCACCACATCTCCCAGTCCAACTCCTTTGGCACGGCGACCGTGGGCCGTGGCCGCTCGGGACCGCCGGCGTAGTGGACAAAGCAACGGACCATCCCGATGTCACCGGCTTTGCCGCTTCGGATGAATTCACGACCACTGACGTTGTGCGGGGACACGCGTCGATGCGTTCCCACTTGGGCGACGCGCCCGGTTTTCCGGGCCGCATTCACCATGGCGCGGCCTTCCGCAATGGTGTGGCCGATGGGTTTCTCCACGTAAATGTGAGCGCCGGCCTCCATCGCGGCGATGGCGGGCAAGGCGTGCCAGTGGTCAGGCGTGCCGATGATGGCGATCTCCGGCTTGGTCTGGGCGAGAAGTTCGCGGTAGTCCTTGAACGTCTTCGGCGTGTCGCCGGTGCCCGTGCGTACATGAGCGAGCGTGGCTTCGAACTGCCGGGCGTCGACATCGCACAAGCCGACGATCTCGCAGGAGCCGCTGGCCATGGCTTCACGGAGGATGTTATTCCCCCACCAGCCGCAGCCGATGAGGACGGTCCGGAACTTGCGCCCGCCGGATTTTTCAGCGCCGCGAATGCTGAACGGGAGAGCGGCGAAGGCAG
>CAYVDZ010000237.1:0-7568 GCA_964450575.1 uncultured Opitutus sp. | reverse complement strand
CGCTGTTATTGGGGCGAAGCCCCTTTCTGTGATACCTCGGGGCTTGCCCCGGGGAAGGTTCATTATAGACAACCATGATGCTCCGATCCCACCGCGAACAAATCAAAGTGATCCATCCGCACGCGTCGCTGTGGGAGGCGCTCGAGGACGATCCAACCTTCGTCCTACGTTCCATGTTTGGAACGAAAGCGGCGTATGTAGGTGGAAACCTGATGCTTTGCTTTTCCGCAAAAGCCGAACCCTGGCGGGGTGTGCTGATTTGCACCGAGCGGAGCCATCATGCCGGGTTGATGCAGCAATTTTCCAACGTTTCGCCTCACCCCATCCTGCCGAAATGGCTCTATCTGCCGGAAGCGGACGCGGGGTTCGAACGCACCGCGGAACAGTTGGTGCAACTCGTCCGGCGGCGGGATCCCCGAATCGGGGTCGTTCCGCAGCCCAAGCGAATGCGAAAAACGCGGTACGGCTGACCTCACGCGTCAGCGTCCTTGGCTGATTCGACCGGGCGCGGCTTAACGAACCGTAGCGTGACAGACCGATCACGAATTCGTGACGAGACGATCGCGTTTCGACCCGACCGGTCCGCGTTAAATGCGGCGGGAATTTGCACAATGCGAGATCCACATGGATCGTTGGAACGGGATGCGCCCGAAACCCGTAATCCATCAATGATCAAAATAATCTCCCTGCTGTTCTCCGTACTGCTTATGACCAGCTGCGCCTCCTCTCTCCCTGTGCTGAAAACCGTCGAAAAGGTGGACCTCCCGCGCTTCATGGGCCCGTGGTATGTCATCGCGGCCATCCCCACTTTCATCGAAACCGAAGCGTATAACGCCATCGAGGATTACCGGCTGCGGCCCGACGGGACTATCGATACCGTTTTCACGTTCAACAAGGGCGCCTTCGACGGACCACCCAAGCGTTATACTCCCCGTGGTTTCGTGACCGATCGCGTAAATAATTCGACTTGGGGCATGCAGTTCATTTGGCCAATCAAGGCCGAGTACCTGATCACGTACTTGAACGACGACTACAGCCAGACTGTCATCGGCCGGAACCGTCGGGACTACGTCTGGATCATGGCGCGCACTCCGCAAATTCCCGCGGCCGACTACGAGCGATTACTCGCCGACTTGACGGCTCAGGGCTACGACTTGACGAAGCTGCGAAAAGTACCCCAACAGTGGCCGGATAAGAAATAGGAGAGAGCGGCGGAGGCCGATCAGCGCAGTCGTATCCGCAATATTGTGACGACCTAGTCTCAAGCAATTTGCCCGATCCGGTGGTTCCGCTCAAGGATCTCAAGCCTGGTGCCGACGAGCGCGCGATGGCGACGACCGAAGCCGCCAACGAATGGTCATAGGACGATCCAACCGCGCGCGCCCCAGCCAAAGTGTCACGTAATACGTGACTTTCCACGACCTGACGCGGCCGCCTGTTGTCACGTATTAAGTGACATGTCTGCGCGGGGCGCGGTCGACTGCGGAGTCGGTGGGTGGCGAACGCTGTTCGCCCCGTCGGGTTCTTGCTTGTCCGACATCACAGTTGCGGCTATCCGCCAGCTGACTGGAGACTTTCCTTCACCTCCCCAGCTCTCATTTTTTCCGCTGTTTCGTTCCCGCAACCGCCCGCCCATCTCGCGACTCCCTTCGCTCTCGTACCCTTCCCCTCTCATGGTTCGTTTCCCGTGCATCTTCTCCTTCGCGGGCTCACCTGCGCCGTTCGTCTTGCTCGCTCTCACTCTTGCCCTGCGGCTTCCGGCCGCCGACGCTGAATTTGATGTCGTCATCTACGGGGGCAACGCCGCCGGATCGGTCGCCGCCCTCCAGGTCAGCCGCATGGGAGGCTCGGTCGTGCTCCTCGAACCGGGACCCGCCCTCGGCGGCCTTACGACCGGAGGCCTGGGCGCAACCGATGTCGGCGACCCGAACGCGGTCGGTGGTATCGCCCACGAATTCTATCGGAAGCTCCACGCGTACTATTCCGACCCGTCCGCCTGGCGCAGCGAGACCCGCGCGGCTTACGGACCGCGGCATCCACTCGCCGTCTCGGACGCGACGAAGCTGCACTGGTTTTTCGAACCCCACGTCGCCGCGAAAATCCTCCACGAGCTTCTCGCCGAGGCCCGCGTGCCGTATCATCTCAAGGCGCAACTCGACCGCACTCGAGGCGTGCACCGCGACGGTACCCGCATCACCGCAATTACCCTGGTTGACGGCCGGACCTTTCGCGGTCGCACCTTTATCGATACGACCTATGAGGGTGATCTCATGGCCGCGGCCGGCGTATCCTATATCGTAGGACGGGAAGCCAATCGTCGCTACCACGAAACGCTCAACGGCGTCCGCGTCCACCCCGAAGAACGTACCCCGCTCATCGACCCCTTCATCCGTCCGGGCGACCGCGCAAGCGGCCTGCTGCCCCGGGTTGCACCGCGGGCGCCCGGAGCCGAAGGTGAGGCCGACGCCGGCATGCAAGCCTACAACTTCCGGGTGTGCCTGACCGACGTCGCGGACAACCGCGTGCCGTTCGTCCGGCCGGCGACATACGACGCTCTCAACTACGAGATTACGCTCCGCTCGATCGCCGGCCAGACGGTGCGGCCGGGGCCGCAGTTGTTCACGCTCACCCCAATGCCGAACCGGAAAACGGATTCCAATAACCGCGGGCTGTTCTCGACCGACTACGTCGGCCGCAGTCAAGGCTGGGCGGAGGCTTCGTACGCCGAGCGCGAGGCGCTCTGGCAGGAGCACAAGGACTACACGCAGGGCTTTTTCTGGTTTCTGGCGAATGATCCACGCGTGCCGGACGCGGTGCGGCGCGAGGTTGGCCGCTGGGGTCTCGCGCGTGATGAGTTTACGGATACCGAGCACTGGCCGTTTCAGCTCTATGTCCGCGAAGCCCGCCGCATGCTCGGCGAATACGTCGTCACGGAACACGATTGCCGCCGGAAAACCACCGTGCCCGACCCCGTGGCACACGCGTCGTACGCGATGGATTCGCATGTGGTCGGCCACTTCGTCGACGAGCAGGGCCGGCTACGGGTCGAGGGCACTTTCCTCGAGAACATCCGCGCCTTTCCGATCAGCTATCGCGCCCTGCTGCCGCAACGCACGGAATGCACCAACCTGATCGTGCCCGTTTGCCTGTCGACCAGTCACGTCGCCTATGGCTCGGTGCGGATGGAGCCCGTCTTCATGATGCTGGGACAGTCGGCCGCCACTGCCGCCATGTTGGCGCAACAGCAACGCACCACGCTCCACGAGTTGCGCTACGAAGATCTGCGGACCCGTCTACTGGCCGACGGCCAGGTGCTGGCGCTTCCGGTCCGCGCCGCCCGAAGCGGGACTGCAGGCGTCCGCGGTGAGCCGCCGGCCGACGCCGTTGCGGCGATTGAGAAACTTCACCGGCTTGATTTCTTCGCCCCGGCCGATGCATCGACCAATTTCTGGCGGAATGCGACGCGTCCCGGTGCAACGTGTGAAGCCGAGCGCGTTGCCGCGTTGATCATTGCCGCCGCCCAACGCTTTGAGCGCGGCACCACGCGCGTCGAGGATGCGATCACGGTCTTGAAGAAACGTGACCACACGCTCGATGAAAAAACTTGGCTCGCCCACACGCAGCCTGGCGGCACATGGCCGGGGGAAGCCGTGGCTGCCCTTTTAAAGACTCTCGCGAATGCGTTCTAGCAAACCGAAGGGTCAAAAGGATCTCCTCGGGCCCGAACCGTTCCTTGGCGGCACGTTCAGAAAAGGCCGGGTGCGCGGAGCATCAACGAGTCGAGGGCGGGCGTCTTTACCGAGGCGCCGGTAGGGTCGAACTCCCACCGTGCGTTGGGGCGCACAATTGCACCGCGGCGATTGAGTCTCCTCCAGATCGCCCCAGACTTTTACGCGCATCGGTGACGAGCGTGGCACCAGAAACGACCGCATCCGCGCCGTTTCTACGTCGATGTGTATTTCGGCCCGACTGGAATTCACAGTGCCTCAGTCGAGTAAGCCCGGCGCAAACGGAAATCCAAAATGAAAACCCACACTATATTGAGCGTCTTCGCGGCGACGGTTTGCGGAGCCGCCATCAGCCTATCTGGCTGTAGCCGCGACATCACGAGCGAGGCACGCGTTACACCCGCGGTTCCGACGCACCCGCCCGGCTCGACCGAGCTTCATGCCGTTGCTCAGCTTAACCCCACACAAGGCAATCAAGCACGGGGCACGGTTCGTTTTTCGAGCGAAGGCGGTGCGGTCCGCGTCGTCGCCGACATCACTGGGCTCACTCCCGGCGAACATGGATTTCATGTCCACGAAAACGGCGATTGCTCCGCCTCTGATGCCAGTTCGGCGGGCGGGCATTTCAACCCGACCAAACAGCCGCACGCCGCGCGCGAAGCAACCGCGCGCCACATCGGTGATCTTGGTAACCTGACGGCTGATACCACAGGACGCGCCCAGCTCAGCTATCTCGATCCGATGCTCACGCTTGCCGGAGAAAAGTCCATTGTTGGTCGCGCGGTGGTCATTCATGCCGGACGCGATGACCTGAAGTCGCAGCCATCCGGTGACTCCGGTGCGCGCGTCGCCTGCGGTGTGATCGAGCTGGAGAGGAAAAGCTTTTAGCCCGGATATTTCACCCTCTGCTTTTTCATCGCGAGCCAGAGGAACGAGGGCGTGGGGTGTGAGACAGAATTCTTTTAAAACCCAATAGGCCCGGCTATTTTGTTGCGATCGTATATGTGTATGCCGTATATTATTGGCACTATGCCTGCCGCACCTACCCCTGAAACGATCCTCCACGACATCGCCCAAATTCAACGCATGGACCGAGGTACCATGAGCGTTATCCGCCAAGGCCCGGAGGGGCCATATTACAACCACCAGTGCTACGAACACGGCCGGAATGTTTCGCGGTATGTTCCCCGCGAACAGGTGCCCGATCTCAAGGCCGCCATTGAGGGTTATCAGCGTTTCGAGCAACTCGCCGATCAATACGTTCAGCTCATGGTGGAGAAGACCCGGACTGAGAGACAAGAGAGCTCAAAAAAAAAGCCCCCACGCCCCAACTCCTCCTGGCCCAAGAGGAAGAAATCCAGCAGTTGATGGTGCGCTTCGGTGCCGGGGAGCCAAACGGGGTGGCCGTGCAGCAACTGGAAATGCTGGTGCGCACCGCGATTTTCAAACCCGCCAACGCGCTGGTCGGCTATTTGCTCCAAGGGGCCGCCGAACGCATCGACGCCACTTACCAAGCCAAACCCGGAGAAGTGCGCAAAACTCAGGTCAGCCTTCAGGTACAGGGGATTTTTGGCACCTTCCAACTCCAGCGTAACTACTACTACGACGCGGATAAGAAGCAGGGCCACTATCCCGCCGATGACGCGCTGGGATTGGAAGTGAGTTACACCCCGGCCTTGGCGAAACTCATGGGCCTGGAAGGGGCCGACGAATCCACTTACCAGAAAGCCGAACGCCATCTGGAGCAAACTGGCGGCATCACGGTGTCAGGCCGTCAGATTCAGCGGGTGGTCCAACGCGTGGGCAGCGGGGCGCAGCAATGGCAGGAGCGGCCAGCCAAACCGGGAAGCTGCCAGGTCTGCGCTGCGCCCATCATGGATGTCAGCGCCGATGGCACCGGCGTGCCGATGGTGCCGAAAGAACTGGCCGGGCGCAAAGGCAAGCAGCCCGACGGCAAAGCGAAGACCAAGCAGGTCTATTTGGGGTGCGTGTTTACCCAGCACCGAGTCGATGCAGAGGGCCACCCGGTGCGCGACTGGGAATCGACGAGCTACGTTTCCGGCTTCATGCCCATCGACGAGTTCGGTCCGTTTCTGCGCCAGGAGGCGCTCCGGCGCGGCTTCGGCACGGCCGCCAAGGTCGTCGTGCTCATCGACGGAGCCACCGGCCTAGAAAACATGGGCAAGCTCAACTTCAAGGACTGCACCCAAATCGTCGATTTTTTCCATGCCATGGAGCATGCGGGGCAGGTGCTGGATGCCCTCGTCGGCAAGGCGCATCCGAACCACAAGTCTCGGCTTCGCCACTGGGCGAAATGGCTGCTCAAGGACAAGGTGGAGGATTTGATCGCAGAAACGCGCCGGGCCTGCGCGGGCAAGCCCGAAGACCCGGCAGTCGAAAAAACTCTGCACTACTTCGTGACTAACGTCAGCCGGATGCAGTACGGAACATTCCGAAAAGCGGGCTACTTCATCGGTTCGGGCGTCGTGGAAGCCGGCTGCAAAACCGTCATCGGCGCGCGCTGCAAACAATCGGGGATGTTCTGGTCCGAGCCAGGCGCCGAGAACATTTTGGCCCTGCGCTGCATCCACAGCAGCCGGCGGCTGGACGAGTTCTGGAAGCACCGCCTCGATGCCCAGGCGGCCCGCAACGACTCCCTCTCCCTCGTGGCCGCCTAACAGAAGAAATTTGTTCTCACACCCCTCAGAACTCGAAGTTGGCGGTGAGCCGCCACGAACGCGGCGCAATGATCACTGCCCGGCGAACGCTGGTGCTGTCACCGCTGAGAGTCGTGACGCGCGGCTCGGTGTCGTTGAACAGGTTTCGCACGTTCAGTTGAAGGCTGACGTTCTTGAAGAATGGCAACTTCTTTCCGCGGAAACGATAGCCGGCCAAGGCATCCGCTTCGCCCTGGGCCTTGCCCCATTGCAATTCTTCATTGTTGTCGAATCCCAGTGGCGCCTTGCCCTGATACCGATAGCCTCCACCGACATACGAGCCGCGCAGCGGTCCTTCCTCGAAACCGTAGCGGGTGAAGACACTGAACTTGTGCCTGCGGTTGCCGAGGATCAGATCGCCTTCGCGCACCCAGCGCAGCCGCTGCACGTCGGCTTCCCACATGGCCACCAGTCCAGCGACGTCGAGAAGCTGACCGTTCGTCCCTTCCACCCCGGTCGGAACGTTGCCGTATTGGAGGTACCAGGGCAGCGCCTCGGCCGCCCATGCCTTGACCTCCGGGCCGATATTGCTGTCGAAGCCATCGGTGGAGGAATAGCTGACGGTCAGCCGCCAGTTCTTCGTGAGGGCACCCGTGAGATTGAACTCATAGCCTTCCAGTTTCCGGTCGATCGTTGCCTGGTTGGTGATAAAGGTGCGTGCATCCGCCGTCTGTTGGGAAATGGAACCTGCGGCGACGAGCGCGCTTAGAATGCGATTGTTCAACACCGTGGGATTGTCGGCGGTGCCGCTGAATCCGCCGCCTGTGGCCCCAATCATTTCCACGATGAAGCGATTGGCCCGGGCGCTGAGCTTTCCATCAAAAAACGAAAGTCCGATTCCGTAGTCCTATCCCCTTGCCTCCGAGGTCGGTGGCACCCGGCCATCCGGGAGGATTAGATGGGCTGTATTAGGAATGTCGATACTGTTGGAAAAATTGTAGAACAGCGAAATATTGCGCGTGGCATGCCCCACTGCCCCCAGCGTCCGGGTTGTGCCGGAGAACTCTTCGTGGGAGGGCACGATGCCGGGAGCGCCCAACGACCACTCGTTGGTCACCGGATCACGTTCCGACTGCCTGACATCCAGCTCGAGTTCGTCTTTGCGGAAGCCGAAGCCCAGCAC
>CAYVDZ010000236.1:4878-7592 GCA_964450575.1 uncultured Opitutus sp. | reverse complement strand
CTTGTATTCCTTGGTTGGCTTTGGGCCGTGCTGGCAGGCCCATGGCGAGCCCGACTTGCGCCTGAATCCGCCTTTCCGCGGGGTCATGCCATTCGTTTCTACCTCGGCCTGCTCGTGTTCTACCTGGCCGTGGGATCGCCGCTCGATCAGATCGGTGAGCGCTTCCTTTTCAGCGCGCACATGCTCCAGCACCAACTGCTGGTCTACCCTGCGGCCATTCTTTTCCTGCTTGGGATTCCTGCATGGATGATCGACCCGCTGTTGGTGCGACCTGGCTGGCGAGGTTCAATGCGGTTCGTGACCCATCCCGTTTCGGCGATGATCCTCTACTCGCTGGTTATCGGAGTCTGGCACATGCCGACGCTCTACGACTGGGCACTGCGCGATAAATTTGTGCACATCCTCGAGCATGTAAGCTTCTTCGTCGTCTCGCTCGTTTTTTGGTGGCCGATCATCAGCCCTTCGCGCGTCGTGCCGAAGAGCGGTTACGGCGCCCAGATGATCTATCTCCTCGCGGTGCAGATCGCAATGACGCCCGTGTTCGCGTACCTCACGTTCTCGACCGATATCCTGTATCCAACCTATGAATTCGCCCCGCGATTGATCGCGAGCCTGACGCCGGCCGATGACCAATTGCTGGCTGGGGTGATGATGAAAATCGGCGGGATGCTGGTCTCGCTCGCGGCCTTCACAATCGCGTTCTACAAATGGTATCGCGCGGGAGAGAAAGAGCCCGACTTGACGAAGCGCCGCGTTAACCGGCCTGCCCTTGTGCAGTGAACAACCTCCAGGTGGGACCGTCGCATGTCCCAACTGCGCCGAGCGATTTTCCAGCGCCGCGGAGTCGCTGACACTCGTGAAAAAGCTGAAGGGGAATTCACGAACGACGTGAATCCCCCTGACGTTGCGGACTGATCAGGTCGAAGCCGCCGCTGGGGTCGCGAAGAGATCGTCGAGCGAGTCGCTCTCGATCCCGATGTCGGCAAACAACCAGGACGACAGGTACCGCTCGCTGCTCGATGGAATGATCGCGACGATCTGCTTACCCTTGTTCTCCGGACGCTGGGCGAGCTGCAAGGCCGCCCAAATAATTGCTCCCGAAGAGATGCCGACGGGAATGCCGTCGAGTTGGTTCACCTGTTTGGAAATGGGGCCGGAATCAGCCTCCTTCACACGGATGACTTCATCGTAGATCCTGGTGTTTAATACCTGCGGCACAAAGCCGGCTCCAATTCCTTGAAGCTTGTGCGGGCCAGGCTGACCTCCGGAGAGAACGGGCGAAGAGTCGGGCTCAATCGCCACCACTTTCATGCCTGGCTTGTGCGCTTTCAACGCCTCACCGACACCGGTGATCGTTCCACCCGTGCCGACGCCGGCCACGACGATGTCGACCTTGCCGTCGGTATCCCGCCAGATTTCTTCCGCGGTGGTTGCACGATGGATCGCAGGATTGGCGGGGTTGGCGAACTGCTGAAGAATGACGCTATTGGGAATCCTGGCGGCAAGTTCCTCGGCTTTGGCGATCGCGCCTTTCATGCCCTTAGTCCCTTCCGTTAAAATCAGGCGGGCTCCGAGAATCTTGAGCAGCTTGCGACGCTCCATCGTCATCGTCTCAGGCATCGTGAGGATCAGCTTCAGCCCCTTGGCCGCAGCCACGAATGCCAGTGCGATCCCGGTGTTGCCCGAAGTCGGTTCAATCAGAACGGTGGACTGGTTGATCTTACCGCTTTTCAGCGCATCGTCGATCATCGAGAAACCGATCCGGTCCTTGACGCTCGAAAGTGGATTGAAGAATTCCAGTTTGAGCAGGACCTCGGCTTGGGCATTGTGGGCCACCGCCGTGCGGTTTAGTCGTACCAACGGAGTGTTGCCGATCGTTTCAGTGATGTCGTTGTAGATTTTTGCCATAAACTCAGAGCAGGTTGAGGCTATACTCGAACAGGGGATTTCAGAAAAACCGGTAACAAAACGTGACATAAAAATGAGCGAAGCCAACTGAAAGCCACATCCCGGCGCGAAAAACATCTCGGCGGCTGCCGACCTGAGTGACAGCGTCGCGCTTCCATGACTTGGCAGATGGCCTTTGTGTTCGTGCTGCTCATTGCAGCCATCATCGCGTTCGTGCGGGAGAAAATCGCGCCCGAACTCGTGGCGCTTTCACTCTTCGTGCTGGTCGCTTTGACCGGCTTAGTGCCTGTACGGGATGCCTTCGCCGTGTTTTCGAACCCAGCGCCCATCACGGTGGCTGCGATGTTCGTACTCAGTGCGGCACTCGTGCGTTGCGGCGCACTCGATTACCTGACCATGCGCATCGAGCGTGCATCGACCCTGCCCTATTGGGTCGTGATTTTTCTGCTCGTCGGATTGGTCGCGTTTGTGTCGGCCTGGATCAACAATACCCCCGTCGTCGTGGTGCTCGTGCCCGTCGTGTTGAACCTCGCCAAGCGGATGAAACTGGCGCCGTCGAAGTTTCTGATTCCGCTATCTTACGCCTCGATCATGGGCGGCTGCTGCACGCTGATCGGAACGAGCACTAATCTGTTGGTGAGCGGCATCCTCGTCGAACGTGGCCAGCCCGGGCTACAGATGTTCGAGATCGCCTGGGTGGGCGTGCCGATCACGATTGTCGGAGCGATCTATCTTTCACTCTTCGGCAATCGGCTGCTGCCCGCGCGCGAAATGCTGACGTCAATTCTTTCGGAGGAAGAACGTCG
>CAYVDZ010000236.1:0-4868 GCA_964450575.1 uncultured Opitutus sp. | reverse complement strand
CGGAGGCCTTCGTACCGTCGGGCTCGCCGCTGATCGGAAAAAGTCTCCGCACCGCCGGCCTGGTCAAAGCCCGGGGCTTTCGGGTGATCGAAATTGTGCGCGACGGCGTCGCCATCCACGTGGACGCGGCCTCGACCGAGCTGCGGGAAGGCGATCGCATGGTCCTGGCCTGCCGCCCATCGGGTATCGCCCATGCACGCGCCATTCCTGGCTTTGATTTCACCGCAGAAGCGGGTCTCGAACAGATCGCCGCCCACGAGGGCGTGGTGTTCGAAGGGGCCGTCGCGCCCCACTCCGAAGTCATCGGCCGGACCATCAATGAACTGAATTTCCGTCAACGCTACCGGGTCGTGGTCCTCGCGGTGCACCGCGCAGGCGTAAACGTGCGCGAAAAACTCGAAACGCTTCCCCTGCAAATGGGAGACCTCCTTCTCATGATGGGCACCGAACCGGCAGTAAACGAGCTGCGGCGCGGCGACGATATCATCCTGTTCGATCGCCCGCCGCTACCGTCGGTTTCCCTGCACAAACGGATTCCTCTGGTTCTCGCCACCATCGTAGGTGCGGTCCTGGGCGAGACAATGGACTTGGTGCCAATTGAATTGGGCGCGATCGCCGGGGCCGTATTTCTCTGTCTCACCGGCTGCATCAAACCGAAGGAGGCCTATCAATCCATCGAGTGGAATCTGATTTTTCTCATCTTTGGCATGCTCGCCCTCGGTCTCGCCATGGAGAAAACGGGCGCTGCCGCCTGGCTGGCCCAGAACGTCGTCTACGGCGTCGAGCAAGTCGTCTCCGAATCCGCCCGTCCCTTCACGATTCTCGCCACCGTGTACCTCATCACGCTGATCCTGACGGAAATTCTCTCCAACAACGCCGTCGCGGCCTTGATGATCCCAATCACACTGGGAATCGCAAATGAGGCCGGCCTTCAGGCCCAGCCTTTTGTCATCGCCGTAGCCGTCGCCGCCAGCGCCGCCTTTGCCACGCCCATCGGCTACCAAACCAACATGTACGTGTATGGGGTCGGCGGGTACAAATTCCGCGACTTCCTGCGCATTGGACTACCCCTGAATGTGATCTGCTTTGCCGTTGCGATGATTGTCATCCCACGAGTCTGGTCTTTCTAAACGCGCCTCGCTTCGCGCCCCGGGACGCAATCCTCCTTCGGGGGTTTCATCGGTGATCATACGGTCACGCGAAGTCCATCAAATGCCGGTGCTATGCCCTCGGGCAGGGACGCGGCCAACTCCGCGTGATCATTCAAGTGGGTTAAATGCGTAATCCACGTACGGCCCGGACGAAGCTCGTTCGCGACCGCGATCGCTTCGTCGATCGACATGTGCGTGGGGTGCGGTTGTAACCGCAGTCCGTCCAACACGACCACGTCCGCGCCGCGCGCCAGGTCCACCGCCTCGCGAGGGACCCGCTTGCAGTCGGTATAATATACGAAGCGTTTGCCCGAACTCCGCTCCGTGAAAACCAAACCCAGCGTATTCAATCCGCCATGAGGAAGCAGCGTCGACGCGATCGTTCCCTGTGGCAGATCCAGCCGCTCCGGCATTGTTACCAGCTTGAAAGCCGCGTACCCGCGCGAGATCGGACGCTCCGCAATCGCATACGGAAACATCGCCAGGACCCGTCCGATCCCTTCGTCCGTCGAATACACCGTCATCGCCGTGCCGCCCAGCAAATCGCAGAAACGACGAAGATCATCCATTCCCGCAATGTGGTCGGCATGACCATGCGTCAGGATGAATAAATCCATTTCCCGGATACCGGAGCGCAGACATTGCAGGCGAAACTCGGGGGACGCATCCACCTGCACGTGTAATCCGTCCATCACCACATGGACCGAGGCCCGCGTGCGCTGATTACGCGGGTCTGCCGACGTGCAGACCGCACAGTCACACGCAATCATGGGCACCCCTTGCGAGGTCCCGGTACCAAGGAAAATCACTTCCATGTCGGGCAGCGTGTCGCTCCGCGGACAGCGGTCAATCAGCAGTCGACGCGCCCGATGCGGACCTCTATCGGTGCACTCACCGCAGGCAGCGCCGGTATTTCCAGACGGGTTCCGGGCGAACGATTTAAGACAGTCAAACGCTTCACAGCGATGATCGGCCATAGCCGCTTTTGAATCGGTGCAGGTGTCTTTCTGGATTGGCGTCTGAACCGGCGGGGTGCGCCGCCGGCCATTCCGACCCGTTGAGCGGAGACCGAAAGCAAGTCCTCGGACTGACTCTGGAGTTCGCCTGCCGCGCCCACCTTATCCTGAGTGCCACTGGCGTTCGTCGGCGTGAGGCGGTCGATGCAGCTCATCACGGGGTTGATTGGGACGAGACCAGAACGTTGCTCATGCGACGCGTTGGCCACTTCAGCAACGAGCGAGTCGACTTCGCGGACTTTCGCCGGAATCCTGTTTAAATCTGGCGAAATCGCTACGGTCGGGCCTAACGATTCCGCCTAGCCCCCTTTTATCATTCCGCTAAACGGATGGCCGGCGAACGCCTAACGGCTCAAATTCGGTCGTGCCCATATATACGTCGCGTTTGAGGTGATTGTCTTTTAAGATCACGAACCACTCATGAAAACAAACCAATCGACCACCCGATGAGAGACGATTACTTGGCCCAAGCCCTCCTGGTCGTCGACGACCCCAACATTTTGGTCAATATTGTCTCGCGCCGCGTGAAACAGCTCAAGAGAGGAAATCGCGCGCTGATTGAATCCCTCGAGAAGCTCCTGCCCGAGGACATCGCTCTGCGGGAGATCATCGAGCGCAAGATTAGCTACGAGCTACCGCCTCCGGAAACCGCCGCGGAGATCGAGTTCCGGGAAGGCATGGAACGAGAACATTATCGCTTTCGTCGTCCGCAGCACACTGCGACCGCCAAAGCCGCTCCGGTCTGAGTCGGTTCTTCCCTCCCGGGCGCCGACCTTTGGCCGGCGCCCCAACCCTTGGTCATCGAATATCATGAGCATCACTAAACCTCTTTCTCCACGCGCCCCGAGCGCGCCAGCCGGAACCAACCGCATGCGCGGCCGCGATGGACGCCTTGTTTTAATTCCGGAAGGTTACGTGGGAGCACAGGGTCGCGACGGTCGGATGGTGGCGATCCCCGCCGGAGGAGGCTGTCTGGAAGGAGAAGATGGCCGTTTGGTGGCGATTCCCCAAGGTAGTATCGGCGTCGAAAACGCCAAGGGCCGCGTGGTCCCGAAGAAACGCTGGTAAGCAGGTAAGACGGGTGAGCGGGTCCGTGTGTTACGGAGAGCATCCGCTGCGGACTCCACCGCTCCCATCGAACCAACCGCTGCGGCGCCCGCTACTTTCGCGAGCTTTTCCGCTTTTCCGATTCCCGCTCAGAGCGCGGGCAACAAGGCAATCTGGGCTTCGCGCTTTGCGAGCTCGAGATCGTGATCGACCATGATTTTCACGAGCTCCTTGAACTTCACCTTTGGTTCCCAGCCGAGTTGCTTGCGCGCTTTTTCCGGGTTGCCGATCAGCAATTCGACCTCGGCGGGACGTTCGTAGCGATCGTCATACTTGACGTATTTGGCCCAGTCCAAGTCGAGCAGACCAAACGCCTCTTCGCAGAAGCGCTTTACGCTGTGGGTCTCATTGGTCGCAACCACATAGTCGTCCGGATTATCCTGCTGTAGCATCAGCCACATCATTTCCACGTATTCCTTCGCATAGCCCCAATCACGCTGCGCGTCGAGATTGCCGAGATAAAGCGATTCCTGCAGGCCCATCTTGATGCGCGTCGCCGCCCGCGTGATCTTGCGGGTGACAAACGTCTCCCCGCGGCGCGGACTCTCGTGGTTGAAGAGAATCCCGTTGGAGGCATGCAGGGCATAACTTTCCCGATAATTAACGGTGAGCCAGTAGGCATAGACCTTGGCGCACCCATACGGGGAACGCGGCCAGAATGGGGTCGTCTCCACCTGCGGCACCTGCTGAACCTTGCCGAACATTTCCGAGGAAGACGCTTGGTAGTAACGGCACTTCTTCACCAAGCCCGCCTCGCGGATCGCTTCCAGAATGCGCTGGGCACCGAGACCGTCGACATCGCCGGTATACTCCGGAATGTCGAACGACACCCGCACATGCGATTGCGCACCCAGATTATAGATTTCATCGGGCTGCAACGCATACAGCAACTTCACCATCTGCACCGAGTCGGCCAAATCGCCATAATGCAAAAATAAGCGGATGCCGTTCACATGCGGATCGCGGTACAAGTGATCGATCCGGCTGGTGTTAAATGTCGAAGCACGGCGAATCACTCCGTGAACTTCATAGCCTTTGCTGAGCAGAAGCTCGGCAAGATAGGAGCCGTCCTGGCCCGTGATACCGGTGATGAGTGCTTTCTTCATGCAATGGAGGTGAATTTATTTAGCCGGGAGCGCGCGGTGCAAGCCCGGGGAAAAAACATTATCGGTCTTTCATTAACGAAAAGAACGGGGCTCCGCTCCAACCCGGGGAGCGCGGCCCAACCATCAAGGCCAAGGGCCCGGTTGGGCTTTCAAAAAAATTTATCGCCGTGCGCAAGGCAAGATGTTGCTGTGTCAACTCTACCCGTGACACCTTCGACTCCTGCTCTCGCCGTGATTGACGGCACGCTTTGCCAACTTGCCCGTGATGGCTCCCGGGCTGCGGGCCACGCCCCGCTGGCAACGGCCGTAGTTGAATTCCATCCCGGTTCGCTGTGCTTCTACGTGCGGGAGCACCCGTACGGCCTTTTGCCTGGGATCTCCAATCTCTACTGTCTGGATGGCGCCTTTCGCCTGCAATGGCTCGCGGAGTGGCCCGATTCGTTGGACCCGTGTGCGGCGATCGTCGGCCAGGAGGAAGAGACCTTGGT
>CAYVDZ010000235.1:0-7606 GCA_964450575.1 uncultured Opitutus sp. | reverse complement strand
ACCATCTCGGCGATTGGGGCACCCAGTTCGGGAAGTTGATTTATGGATACAAGCGTTGGGCCGATCAAGCCGCGCTCGCCGCGGACGCGATCGAGGAACTCGAACGGCTCTACAAGCTCGGCCACAACGCCACGCCCGACGGTTCCCCGGAGTTGGAGGAAGCCCGGCGCGAACTGGTAAAACTCCAGAACGGCGACCCGGAAAACGCGGCGTTTTGGCAGACGTTCTCCGACGTGAGTCTGGCTGCGTTTCAACAGATTTACGACCGGCTCGGAATCACGTTTGACTACCATCTCGGCGAGAGTTTCTATAACGACAAGGTCGAGCGCATCTATCAGGAGCTCGGCGAAACCGGCCTTGCCCAGGAAAGCGACGGCGCCTTGGTCGTCTTTCATCCCGAGCACCCGCGTTTCAACACTCAGCCTTTCATCATCCGGAAAGGCGATGGCGCCAGCAACTACGCGTCCACCGATCTCGCCACCGCGCTCTACCGCGCCGAGCACTTCCAGGCCAACGGCATCGTCGTGGTGACCGACTTTAGGCAGACGGACCACTTCGAGCAGCTGTTTCTCACCGTCAAGAAATGGTTCGCAGCCAAATCCCACCGGTTGCCCGAACTCCATCACGTCACCTTCGGTGCCGTCACCGGCGAAGATGGCAAGGCACTCAAAACCCGCAGTGGCGACGTGATCCGATTGAAGGCATTGCTCGATGAAGCCGGGGAGCGCGCCTTCGCCATCGTGACGGAAAAAAACCCCGATCTCCCCGAAAGCGAACGGCGTGAAATCGCGCGCACCGTCGGCATTGGCGCCGTGCAGTACGCCGATCTCGCCCAAAACCGAAGCAGCAACTACGTCTTCTCGTGGGACAAGATGCTGGCGCTCGACGGCAACACCGCGCCTTACCTCTTTTACGCCGTCGCCCGGATTCACTCCATCTTTCGTCGCGCCGGCGTCACCCCGGGTGATCCCGGAGCCGAGACCGCCGCCACGCCGCCAGAAACGCCGACCGAGATCATGCTGGCGCGCAAACTCACCAAATTCTCCGATGCTGTCCGGCTCGCGAGCGACTCCTTGCGACCGCACTATCTCTGTCTTTACCTGTTCGAGCTCGCCGGTGATTACAGTGCTTTCAACAACGCCGACAAGGTGCTGGTGGACGACGCCCCCATCCGCGCCCGCCGTCTCTTACTGTGTGCCCGGACGCTGCTGATGCTCGAAACCGGACTAACCTTACTCGGTTTGCGCACGCTAAAGCGGATGTAAACGCCCCGGGGCCAGGCACCGCCCAAGTCGCCCCAGCGCGAGACACAAGTGGGCCGCCGGAATTCCCATATTCCAACCCCGTGGTTTAAACGGTGCGGGGGCGCATGGTCGCCCTCCGATTTTAAACCCCTGTGATTTCGCCGTGCCTGCCGGGACGGCTCATCCTCGTCAGCGGGTTTTTTCCGCGAGTAAAAGGCACAAATTACCGCTGGATAGCCAGGTTGGCTGGCACGCCGATTCGTCCAGCCCACCAGCCGCCCTGAGGCGAACCGGGACCGTAAAGGGAACACAAAGGATCCACTCAGATCCAAATCGCTCTTGCCGCTCCCCGACACCGCGGCCACCATCCGAGTCGATGTCCACCCAGGAACTCTACATTCGCAATGCGACGGAAACGGAAGCTCGGGGCCCCTTCAACGTGGAGCAAGTTACCGATCTGGCGGACGCCGGTCACGTCTCACCAGAGACGCTGATTTACGACGCCACCACCGAGCAGTGGGTCGCTTTGAGCTCGAACCCCGAATTGATGGCGGTCGTTTTCCCTCAAAAACGGAAACTCACGCTGAAAACAAAGGCCATCCAAACGCTCAATCAGGTCGATGCGACCGCGAAGCCAATTACAGTTAACGACATGCTCGATGCGGCCGAGGGCCTTACCGATGACACCAGCAGCAAGGCTAATCCTGAGATCGCAATGATGCGGGCCGCCCGCCTCGGCTTGATCGCGGCCATCGCTACGCTCGTACTCGCGGCCGCCGCGGAAATTCTTCCCAACACCGAAACTCTGATGTCCATGCAGCCAGCGAAACTCCTGGCGAATCCCCTGGTGGTCCTGGGAGTCGTCGATCTGGCGCTCGCAGTCCTGCTCGCACTCGGCATGACCGTTCTGTATCCCGTTATCCGATTCCGTGCCGCCCTTGGCTTCGGCCTGCTTGGATTCATGTTCTACGCTCAGGGCATGCCCGTGCTGATGGCCGCCGCCCTCGCTGGGTCGGCGGGACTCTATCTTTGTACACTCGTCGTCAGTCTGGCGCCGGCCCTGTTGGCCGCGGCAGCGGGGATCGGCGGCATGGGCCTGCTTGCCTGGCGTTTACTCGCCAACTGAACCCTGTGAGCCAGCACAGTCAGCCGCGTTCGTCGGCCGGATTTCGTCTGGCCCACCTCTGGCCCCGACTTGTCCACATCTACGAACGCGAGATCTGGCAGTCCGCCTACCTTCGGGACCGCTCGATCAAGGGTTCCTTCTATGCCGTTCTCCGGATCGTCTCCATCACGGTGACGGTGTTCATGGAGTCGCGGATCGCGACCCGGGCAGCCGCCTTAAGCTTCAGCTCGCTGCTCGGCCTGGGCCCCTTGATTGCAATCGCCGTCCTCGTGGCCGGTTTTGCCATCGGCGATAACGATAATCCCGGCAAAGTCGCTGACACCCTGAACAATATGCTCAAGGTGGTCGCCCCCCAGATCGGCGAATATGAAGTTCTCACCCAGCGAGACGTTCCTTCATCGAGCGAGGCGGTCCCACCTTCGGTGCCGGACTCCGAGAAATCAGTGATCGTCGCGGTGAGCCCCCAAGTGGACCCCAACTTGGTCGACATCATCAACAACATCATTACCGCCTCGAAATCAGGCTCCGCCGGTGCACTCGGGATTTTCAGTTTGCTCCTGATTGTGCTGCTTCTGTTCAAGGCAATCGAGGACACCTTCAACGACATCTGGGGCGTGCGCCAGGGGCGGTCCGTCGTCACGCGTATTGTCTTTTATTGGACGACTCTGACGCTCGGCGCGATTCTGTTCTTCACCTCCGTCGCGCTGCTCAGCGCCTCGACGTTCGTGCCTGTTTTTGCGGAAAAACTCCCCGGAGGCGCGGAACTCCTGAAGTTGTCGCTCTGGCTGCTGCCCGTTTTCTCCTTCACGATGCTCACCGTCATGCTCATGGTGTTCTACCGCGTGATTCCCAACACCCGGGTGTTCTGGCGGGCCGCCTTTTTTGGAGCACTCGTGGTTGCCGCGCTGCTGGTTTTGAACAACTTTGTCGCATTCCTCTATGTAAAACGCGTCTACCTGCAGCGCAGTCTCTACGGCGGCTTGGCACTCCCGCTCGTGATCATGTCGGGACTCTATATCTTCTGGCTGTGCGTGCTCACCGGCGGAATCGTCAGCTACGCGATCCAGAACGTGCACTTCCGCAACAGCCAGGCAGCCTGGAGCACGCTCACTCATTCCATGCGGGAACGGCTTGAACTGGTGGTCTTTCTTAGCATCTGCCGCCGTTTCCGCGACTGCCTGCCACCCATCTCCGCCTCCCATCTCAGCACCATGTTAAAGGTGCCCACCCAGTTGTTGAACGAATGTTTGAACCGGCTCGTCCAACTCAAGCTGGTGACGATCCTGCGCGCGGATGTCGACGCCGCCGAGGCGGAGGATCTGTACCATCCCGCCCGGCCGTTGAATCGGATCACGCTCTACGATTTCAAAACCCTCGACGAAAACTTCGGCGAAGATCCGATTGGAGCTTCCCTGGAGCGGATCGATCCCCTGCTCAGTCTCTATGAGACCGCGCTCAACAAACTCAGTGAGAACGAATTTTTTCAGAAAACCGTGGAAGAGTTGTTCAACGAACACCCTTTCGACGAATCGCGTTCCCCGTTCTCCATGGGCGCGCCCAGACTCAAAGCTCAAACCTGAGAGCCTAGAATCGCGCTCAGCGAGGTGCGTTTTGAAATCAGAGCTTTAAAACAGAGCCTCTGACGTCGCCCCGCCGACTTCAGATCGCGCCCGACTTCGGCCTTGCCACTTGCGCCTCCCGACCTAGCTTCCACCGTTTTCCCCCATGATTTCTTGGACCCAGAGGTACTTCCAGACTCACTTTAAAATCGTCTTAACGCTCATGCTTGGGGTTTTGATTATCGCGTTCGTCTTCACGATCGGCGCTGCCCCAGGGATCGGTGACGCCCAGCGCCGGGGCCTGACGGACCGGCAGTTCTTCGACTACAATCTCGCCTCGCAGCAGGATCAGGAACGCCTGATGGGCGACGCCGGTCTCAGCGCCAACCTGCGCGTGGGTCCGTTCGGCGGACTCGATCCCGCCCAGATTCAAAACTACGCTTTCCAGCGCGCCGCCACGCTGCATCTCGCGAAACAATGGGGCATTCCCGCCGCCGCCACCGCCGAGATTGAAGCCCAAATTAAAACCCTGCGCATGTTCTCAGGCCCCACGGGTGAATTCAATGCCAGCGCGTATCAGACTTTCCGCGACAACCTCAAGGCGAGCCCCGGCGGAGTCAGCGAGGCCGACATCGCCCGCGTCATCGGCGATGATGTTCGAGCCGGGAAGGTCAACGAGCTCCTCGCTGGTCCCGGCTATGTCTTGCCAGCCGACGTGAAGAGCCAGCTCGCTCGCGCCGACACCACGTGGACGCTTGCGACCGCCTCGGTCAATTACGCGGATTTTAAAGCCGAGATCAAACCGGGCGAAAATGATCTCCTGCAATTCTTCGAACAAGCCGGCGGACGTTACGACGTCTCACCCCGCGTGGTTGTGAGCTATCTTGATTTCCCGGTCGGCGAATACCTCTCCAAAGTGAGCGTCACGGAAGCGGAAGTGCGCGCTTTTTATGACGCCAATCCCGCCCGTTTTCCGAAGCCAGCGAACGCCGTCCCCAGCATGTCGCCCCCGGCCAGCTTGACGCCGTCGTCGAACGCAAACGCCGACTTCGCCGCCGTCCGCCCGCAGGTCGAAGAAGCGCTCAAACGCGAACGCGCGCAACGTCTGGCCGACAAGACCGCCAGTGACATCTCCCTTGCGCTGTTTGAATCCAAGTCCACCTCCGCGGAAGCCGTGGAGGCGTTTCTCGCCTCCCGCAATCTCAAGGCCAAGAGTCTCCCGGCCCTCACCCGTGACGCCGCACCCGCGGAAGTCGGTGGTTCGTCGAATGTCGCCGCCGAAGCATTTCGCCTCAATCAGGATCGGATAGTTTCCGACGCCATCTCCACGCCCACGGGCGCCGTCATCCTGATCTGGAAAGAATCCCAGCCCACCCGCCGTCCTCTCTTCATCGAGGTCCGTGACCGCGTGCTCGCCGACTACACCGAAAACGAGCGGCGGAAGCGTTTTGTCGAACAAGGCAAGATCGCCCGCGCCGCCATCGAAACGCGTCTCAAGGCCGGTGATTCATTTGAGCAGGCCGTCGCCGCCGCCGGAACGAGCGCTGGCTTGAAATTCGACGTGAAGACGCTTTCGCCTTTCACCCTGCGGACCCGTCCAGCCGACGTGGACTTCACCGTTCTCGGCACGCTCGAACGCCTCGAAAAGAGCCAGGTTTCCGACATGGCCGTGACTACGGCGGCCGGCGTTTTCGTCTTCGCCGCCGAAAAGAAGTTGCCCGATCTGAGTGAGTCCAACCCGGCGTTTGCCGAGACTCGTCAGCAACTCGCGACCTACACCTCGCGCCTCGGAGCCTCCGCCTACATCACCGAACTCGTCGAGCAGGAGCTGCAGAAGACAGAACCTAAGCTGTAACTCACCGGTTCGAAACAACGTCGTTTCGCAATCCGGTAGCGTGCGAGACGTCCGTTTACTGGCCTTCGGCCCGCTAAACCCGCCCGTGCTGCCTCCCGTGCAACACGGGTTTTCTGTCTGATTCCGCCGCCTTCGATTCACATGCCGCTGAACTTCTACGCTCCCCTTCAGCCGCCGTGCCGGCTCTGCGGGCCGGGCTTTGAACATCGGCAGGATAACGGCTCGCCTAAACTGTCGGCCTGCCCGACTTGCGGTCAGCCGGTCGTTCAGGCCGCGGTCCATCCCGTAAATTCCCCGAAACTTTCAGCACCGGTTTCCGTCTCGCGCGCCAGACAGGCCGGTTTCACCGTGCTCAAGCGCACCTCCGGGGGCGAATACGAAAGACAGTAACTTTCGCTGTCTTTTCCGTGTTCTTCCCAATATTTCCAGCCGCTCTGTCCTCTTCCTCTTCAGTCATGTTTCGTCCTACAGCCCGCGCCCTGCTCGCCTTCTCCTTAATCAGTGTATCCGGTTTTGCCCAAACGCCGTCACCGGCGGCCGCGGCAGAGCAACCGGTGGAAAACTCCGCCCCGCCTTTCACTTTGGAAGAGGCGATCGCGATGGCCCTGCAAAAGAACTTCGATCTGCAGATCCAAGCCTACACCGTCGACAACGCCAAAGATACTGTCGCGATCCAAGAGGCCGCTTTCGATCCGACGATTAACGCGGCCGCCGTTCGCTCGCTCAACCAAGCCGCCTCGGCCACGAGCGCGCTCGACGGCACGACGCGGGAGGGGCCGCGCAACGATAACACCCGGTTCACCGCCGGCGCCACTCTTCCTCGCATCCCGGCGACCAACGGTTCTCTCAGCGTTAATACGAATCTCACGCGCGGAGCCACTAATTCAACCAACGCGCTCGTTAATCCGAGCTTTGGCAACACGATCTCCGCCACGCTGAATCAGCCGATCCTGCGCGATTTTGGCCGACGGGCCGCCACCGCCGCCCTTGATCGGGCCCGACTCGGATTGAATGTCGCCTCAATTAATTACCGGAGCCGCGTCCTCGCCGTCATCTCCGACGCCGAAAATGCCTACTACAATCTCGTGGCCACCCGCGAAACCCTGCGGATCCGCCAGCTCACCCTGCAGAACAATCTCCGCTTTCTCGACGAAAGCACGGCGCGCCGCACCACCGGTGTTGCCACCGACCTCGACGTTCTCTCCGCCGATGTACAGGTGGCCAATGGCCGCCGTAGCGTGATCCAAGCCGAGCAAGGCGTGCGCGACGCCGAGGACCGGTTGCTCAATCTCATCAACGTGCCCAGTTTTGAAGTACGGGTCGGCCCCGTCGCCTTCGAAGACTACCGGGCCGGCGCGCCAAACTTTGCAGAATCCTATCGCCGCGCGCGTAGCTATTATCCGGATACCCTCTCGGCCGAAGAGACTCTGAAGCAACTCACCATCGACCTCGAAACCGCTCGCCGCAACACCCTGCCCGACCTCGATCTCAACGCCACCTTGGGCTACTCCGCTCTCACGACCAATCGAGGCTACGACCAGGCGATCTCCAATCTTCCCCGCGACCACGGCAACAACTGGCAGATCGGTCTGAACTACTCGATGCCGTGGGGTCGCCAAGCCGACAAGGCACGCTACCGGATCGCACAAACCAATATCAATTCGCAGAAGCTGCGCATCGATCAACTTGAGCAGAATCTTCTGGTCAACGTGCGCAGCGCCGTTCGCGCCGTCGAAACCAATCTCGCCGCCGCCGAAATCGCCGCCAAAGCCACCGAGCTCGCCGCCCGCCAATACGATCAGCAAAAAGCCCGCTTCGATGC
>CAYVDZ010000234.1:0-7606 GCA_964450575.1 uncultured Opitutus sp. | reverse complement strand
GGATTGCACCTTCGGTGCAGAAAACGCTGTTCCAACCCTTCGTTCAAGCGGACACCTCGACCACCCGGCGGTTCGGCGGCACCGGTCTTGGTCTCGTCATTTGCAAGCGGCTCGCTGAGCTCATGCACGGCACCATTGGTGTCAGCAGCGAACCGGGCAAAGGATCCACGTTCTCGTTCACTGCCGAACTCGCTCCGCCCCTCACACCCGCGCCCACGGCGGCGATCACGACGTCCGATCTCGAACCACACCGCGCGTTGATCGTCGATGACAATGCCACGAATCGGAAACTGCTGATTCATCTTTTCACCGCTTGGGGGCTGCCGCATCGAGCGGTCGAAGGCGCGGAGAAAGCTCTGGACGAAATGCGCGCCGCGGCCCGTGCGGGAAGGCCCTTTAATCTTATCGTCCTTGATCACCACATGCCCGACATTGACGGGTTGGGCTTCATTGCCCTGCTAAAAAAAGAACCCGCGATGCCTGGCGCCGCCGTCGTCCTGCTCACGTCTCGCGGCGAGCGGTTGCCGCAGAAGGAAATGGACCTCCACGGCCTGATTGCCTGCGAGTTGAAGCCGCTGCATCCGGAGAAACTTCGCGTGACCCTTTGCCGCGCGCTCGCCACGTTCGAGGCGACCGCGCCCGCTCCCACGCTGGAGCCGGCCGCGCGCCCGGTCGCCCCCGTCGTGCCGCAGCGTGCGACCATTCTCGTGGCCGAAGATAATCTCGTTAATCAAAAGGTCACCCTCCTCCAACTCCGGAATCTTGGTTATCGCGCCGATGTTGTCGTCAATGGTCGCGAAGCGATCGACGCCCTGCGACGCCGCTCGTACGACCTCGTGCTGATGGACGCACAGATGCCGGAAATGGACGGACTCGAGGCCACTCGAAGAATTCGGGAGGCCCAGGCGACCGGCGAAGAAGGCTTCACGGGCGGGCTGAAAATTGTCGCGATGACCGCCAACGCGATGTCCGGAGATCGCGAAATGTGCCTGGCCGCGGGCATGGACGATTACCTCGCAAAACCCGTGAAGGTGGAGGCGCTGCGCGACATGCTGAAGCGTTTCGTGCCGCTCACGGATGACGGCATCGAGCGAGTGCCCTGTCTGACTGCGCCATGAGTGTACCGACCTCTGAACCGACGGCGGACGAGCGGGCGGCGCTGCTCGACCGGGTGCTCGTCTCAGCCTTTCTCGAAAACATTCCTGACCATGTTTTCTTCAAGGACCTGCAGTCCCGCTTTGTGGCGGTCAGCAAATCGCTGGTGAATAATTTTGGCGGTGCGACCGACGCCCAGATCATCGGGCGTACGGATTTCGATTTTTTCTCCGCATGCCATGCTCAAGCGGCGGCTGACGAGGAACAGGAAATAATCCACACCGGAAAACCCGCTCTCAACCAAGTCGTCCGCGAAGTCTGGACGGATGGTCGCATCACGTGGGCGCTGACCAGCAAGATGCCGTTGCGCAATGATGACAACGAGATCATCGGCACCTTTGGACTGAGCAGGGACATCACGAAAACCCGGGAAATGGAGGTCGCGCTCGAGACCGCGCAAAACGAACTCGTCGGCGCCTCTCGCGCCGCCGGAATGGCCGAGGTGGCGACAGGGGTTTTGCACAACGTCGGCAATGTGTTGAACAGCCTCAATGTTTCGTCGGAGGTGATCGCGACCGGACTGCGCCAATCCAAGGCTGGAACGCTCGTGAAACTCGCGCAGCTGATGCGCGCCAACGCGAACTCGCTGGGCACCTTTC
This sequence comes from uncultured Opitutus sp., assembly GCA_964450575.1. GTDB lineage: Bacteria > Verrucomicrobiota > Verrucomicrobiia > Opitutales > Opitutaceae > ER46. The sequence continues at coordinate 5,852 of CAYVDZ010000234.1, read as the reverse complement.
TCACCGCCGATCCCAAAGGCAGCCGGATCCCGGAATTTATTGCGTCAATTTCGCGACACGCCGTGGAGGAACGCGAACGGCTCCTCGAGGAAGTGCGAGCGATGCAAACCAGCATCGACCATATCAAGGAGATCGTCTCGATGCAGCAGACTTACGCCAGCATGGTTGGCCTGCTCGAGCCTCTCAATCCGGTGGTACTGATGGAGGACTCCCTACGCATGAACGTCGGCGGCCTCGTTCGCCACCACGTCACGATCGAGCGGGTCTTCCAACCCACGCCGCCAATCCTCGCCGAGAAAGGCAAAGTGATCCAGATCCTCGTGAATCTGATCCGCAACGCCAAGTACGCTTGCGAGGAGGGTGGCGCCCCTGAAAAATGCGTGCGGCTGCGGATTGAACCGGCACCGACCGAGGGCCGGGTGCGCTTGATCGTCCAGGACAATGGAATCGGAATTCCATGGGAAAACCTCGACCGAATTTTCGGTCACGGCTTCACCACTCGCGCCAACGGGCATGGCTTCGGGCTGCATTCGTCGGCCAATGCCGCCAAGGAAATGAAGGGCTCGCTCACCGTGGAGAGCGCCGGACCGAATCAAGGCGCCTGCTTCACCCTCGAACTTCCCACCGCGCCCGAGTCCGACCAACCGATATGAACGAAGCGTCCGCCGGGCCCGCCCATCCCGAAGTTACGACCCCCCTCGATCGCACCCTCGTAAAGGCGTTCCTGGAGAACGTTCCAGATATCGTTTACTTCAAAGATCGCGAATGTCGCTTCATCGCCGTCAGCCGGTCGAAGGCCGATCGGCACCGGATGCAACCCGATGACATTCGCGGAAAAACCGATGCGGATTTTTTCAGCGCCCAGCACGCGAAATGGGCGCGTATCGATGAGCAGAACATCATGGCGACCGGCGAGCCGGTGATTGGCCGACTCGAGCGTACCGAGTGGATCGACGGGCGCGAAGGCTGGTCGGAAATCACCAAGCTTCCGCTCCGGGATGTGAACGGCGAAATCATCGGCACCATCGGCCTCAGCAAAGATATTACCGAGGCGCAGAAAATGGCGCTCGCCCTGGAAAAAGCGCATCGCGATCTCGTGGAAGCCTCGCGCCGCGCCGGCATGGCAGAAGTCGCCACGGGCGTGCTGCACAATGTGGGCAACGTGCTCACGAGCCTGAACGTCTCGTCCAATCTGATCGCGAGCAGTTTGCTGCAATCCCGGGCCGGGAGCCTCGCCAAAGTGAGTGAATTACTCCAAGCCCACCCCACGGACCTCGCCGACTTTGTTGACTGCGATCCCAAAGGCCGGTTGATTCCCGAGTTCATCGAATCCCTCGCGCGTCATTGGGTCGAGGACCACGAACGACTCCTGCAGGAGATCCAGTCGCTCCAAAAGAACGTTAACCACATCAAAGAGATCGTTTCGATGCAGCAAGCTTACGCGACCATGGTCGGCATCGTGGAGTCGCTCGACCCCACGTCGCTGATGGAAGACGCGCTAAGGATGAACGCAGGCGCGCTCGTTCGCCACGACATTGAGGTGGTGCGTGAGTTCTCTCCGACTCCCGAAATCTCCGCCGAAAAGGCGAAGGTCCTCCAGATCCTCGTGAATCTCATTCGAAACGCGAAACACGCCACGGACGGGAACCAGCAAGTCAAGAGGATCACCTTGCGCGTAGAACCAAGTCCTAACGAGGGATTCGTTCGCCTCACCGTGGCCGATAATGGAATCGGGATCAGCGCAGAAAATCTGCTCCACATTTTCGACCACGGATTCACCACCCGGAAAGAGGGACACGGTTTCGGCCTGCGCTCGGCCGCTGTCACCGCGCGCGAAATGAACGGCTCAATCATCGCTCTCAGCGACGGCCCCGGATGCGGCGCCCGCTTCATCGTGGAACTTCCCATCAAACCAGCCACGTTGCCCTCGATGGACCTTCCCCGGCATTAACGCGGCCACGGGAGGCGATCGTGTTGGGCGCCGCATTGGGGTTGTTACTAAATCGCCGGCGTGGCGCTCACCCGTGGGCGTGAACCCAGCTCCTCCTCAGCGCTCCACCGCGAGCTCGCGACAGCGTTTAAGATCCAGCTTTCCGGTGCCCAGCATTGGGATCTCGTCCACTCGCTTGATGATCCTTGGTATCCAGAGATTAGGTACACCGAGGGCACTCAGCTTTGCCCGCAGGACGTCCGGGGTAAGATCCTGGGTGGTCAGAACGATCAGAGCCTCGCCTTTGGTGGCATCAGGAATTCCGGCCACGAACACCGCGGGGACCTCCCACGACTCCCACCCAAAGGCTTCCAGAATTTTCTGTTCGATCGTGCCATGCGGCACCATCTCGCCAGCCATCTTGGAGAAGCGCGAGAGTCGCCCCTCGATTCGCAGAAAACCATCCTCGTCGAAACGGCCGAGGTCACCCGTAACGAACCAGCCATCACGAAACGCCGCCTGCGTTTTCTCCGGATCATCGAGGTACCCGCCAAAGACATTGGCGCCGCGAAAGAGCACGACTCCGGTCTCCGTCAGCGGCAGATCCCGCCCCGTATCCGGATCGATGATGCGCGCCGTCATGCCCGGCATCATCCGCCCCACCGTGCCCCGGCGCTTGCCGATTTGCGGCTCGTTGGTCGAGAGCACCACGGGCGGATGCGGCTGATTGATGTTCGCGGCCGGCGACGTCTCGGTCAGGCCGTAGCCTTGGAGAATCTCGAGGTGAAACGTTTCCAGAAAAGCCTCGTAAAGGTCCTCGGGCAACTTCTCCGCGCCGGTCACGACGAGATCCAGCGACCGGAGTTCGGCGGGTGTCGCTTTCTTCAGCAACGGGCGCACAAAGGTCGGCGCCCCGACCAGCGCCGTGACCTGCTCGTCGCGAATCGCATCGATGATCTTGCGCGTATCCAGCGGACTCGGAACGGTCACGATGTGACAGCCCCGCAACATCGGATACCACAGCGTGACGGTGAATCCAAAGCTGTGAAACACCGGCAGACAGCCGAGCAGGAAGGCACTCTCGGGGAGAATGGAAAGCGACGAGATCTGCGCGCAGTTGGCCAATATATTGCGGTGACTCAGAACCACGCCTTTCGGCTCTCCCGAACTTCCACTGGTAAACAACAATCCCGCCTCGTCGCGATCGCCGCGCCGCGGCAACCCCAGCAGATTCGCACACCACTGGTTCGGCAGCAACCAGGCGGCAAGCAGCCACGGCAGGATCGCCTTTTTACCTCCCGCGGCCGCAATTTCCTGACGCAAGTCCACGGTCCGCTCCGGCCACGGAAAGGCCGGGACCTTCGCCCGCATCGCCTCCGCCGAAATGATCGTCTTCACGCCGCCCATCCGCAGGCTCGCCTCGACCGCTCCTCGTCCCGCCGTGAAATTTAGATTCACCGGAATCTTTCCTGCGCACAACACCGCGAGGTTGGCGATGAACGCACCTGCTCCCGGCGGAAGCACGATGCCCACGCGTTGCTCCGCCACCGTCGCCTTGATCCGCCGCGACAACACGGCCGCGACCGCATAGAGCTGTCCGCATTTAATCACGCGACGCTCCGCCGTTCGATCGACAATCAATTCGCGCCCCGGATGTTTGGTCAGAGTCCGCACGCACTCACGACCCAGATGCCGTTGCAGCACCGGCCGTTCTTCAAACGCCCGGGCACCGAGATCCAGGAGTTCCCGCCTGGCCCACGCGACATTCGTATCCGCCGGAGCGACCGGATGTCCAAACTCCACGAACGCCGGTGTCGGCAGCAGTCGCGGCGATTTCCACAGGTATTTATTCCCTGCAAAGGAAAAAATTGAGCCCCATAGGCCGTCCGTCGCCACCGGCAACACCGGAACGTTCGCCTGTCGCGCGATCATTTCAAAGCCACGTTTGATCTCAAGCAACTGACCGGTGCGCGAGATATGCCCTTCGGGAAAAATAGCCACCACCTCCCCCTGCTTCAACGCTCGCGTCGCCGCCCTCATGCCTTCCAGCGGAGCACTCGCCGAGACATCCAGGCAACCACTCATTTCGAAACACCAATTGAAAAACGGGTTCCGACGCAGACCTTTATAACCGACGAAACGGATGCGCCGCGGACACGCCAGCTGCAGCACGACGACGTCGGCGTATGAAATATGATTCGCAATCAGCAACACCCCACCTGTCGCCGGGACGTTCTCCACGCCGCGCGCGCGCACTCGATACAGCAGGCGCGCGACAATCCGGGCGAACAGCTCCAGCGCGAACGGCAGATAGGAAATGCGGCGAAAGAAAGGTCGGGACATGAGCGGGGTATTTGGGATGAAGATAGTATGCAGCGTTCAGGGCTCTTTCGCTTCATCGACGATGAAGTGACGAAAACGGTGGTAAGAAAATCCCACCCAAAGCAACACCAGCCCCAACGCAACGAAGGCCGCGATGCGATACAAGGTGGAATCAAGATCGACAAAGAATGCCCGGGCGACGCAGAAAGCCAAACCCGCCAAACCGATCAACCGGTGCGGCCGGGAGCGGCCAAAGAGGCCCAGCAGAAACATGGATACAGCCACGACACCGCAGGCTGCAGTCGCATACGCAGCAACCTCGCCCTTCTGGTTAATCAACACGAGGAAGGCCAACGCCAACGAGGCCCCACTGGCCGACCACCGCAGCACCGTCCGACGCGAACCCGACCGCTCGCCGGGCCGAAACAAAGGAAGAAAACTCACCAGCAGTGAGACCACGAGTACCCCCGCCAAGCCCGCACCCAACCCTTGGGCAGCTGGCGTATCGGCAAAGAAGACGGCGAAGAGCCAAGCCGCCGCACCCAACACCGCCACGGCCGCGCCCGCCGCTTGCACCCGACCCCAACGCCAGACGGCAGAAGCGGCGAGCACCACGGCCGTGAACGCCGATAACTGCGTCACCCCGTGCGACTGCAAGGGCACCACCAACCCCAGGCCCGTTGCCAGTGTAATCTGAATTTCCTCCAGCCGCCCCCTCCATGGCGGCGGAACCTTGCGCAAGACCTGCAGGCATTCCTGGCGCGCGACCACGATCGCCGGCAACCAGCTCAGCCCAAAAACCACCCACGCAAAGGTCGAATCGCCTCCGCTGACAACCGCTAACCATGCGGCCACCCACAGCACCCACGACGCCTCGACCGCCGGACGCAATCCGGGCCGACGCGCCAAACCAAACACCGCCAACGCCACCATGCCGCTGACCAGTACTCTAAGGTCGCCATGGAGGATTTCATCCAAGGTGAGCAACGTGATCCCTGTCGCCAGCGCGGTCTGCACTGCCGGCGACCACGTCTGCCAGCCAGCACTCCGAATGGACGCAAGGCGCAGCGGCGTCGCGACCAGGAGAACAGGTGCCGCCCACGCCGCCACCGCCGCCAGTCCGAGCCATTGCGCATTTTCGTTCCCGGGAGCCAGCGCGTAATGGATCGTTCCCAACGCGAGGAGTGGAGCACTCAACCCCGCCAGCGGCCAGCGCTCGGTCCGGTCCGCCAATATGACCAAAAGCAGGGAAACCGTGGCCGCTGCCGCCAACGCCGCCGCGGCTGAAAATGCGTGGAAACAGACCACGATGAATGTCCCAGCGGCAAGTATCGTCAGCGCGGCGTTAAACTCTCTGGTGCGCGAATCTTCATCGCGACGCGCCAATCCCCATGCCGCCAACGCCGCTCCGACAAGCAGCACCGCTTCATTACTCCAAAGCAGAGCCTTCCCGTAATCGAACACCGGATACAGCCAAATCTGTCCATGCGCCGCAATCGCCAGTAGCCCGCCGGCGATGGCCGCGGTTAACCGCCCGCGAAAAAGCGCCGAAACGCCGGAGAGCAACCCACCCACCCCGAGGTCAACCGCCGGAGCCCAC
>CAYVDZ010000233.1:2886-7608 GCA_964450575.1 uncultured Opitutus sp. | reverse complement strand
GTCTTCATGGCCGGATGGGCCAGCCGCAACAAATACGCCCTGCTCTCCGGCATGCGCGCCCTCGCCCAGCTCATTAGCTACGAGCTGCCGCTGCTGCTTTCCGTGGTGCCGGTCGTGATGCTCGCCGGCACGCTCTCGACCGTTGAAATTGTGGAAGCACAAGGCGGCTGGGCCTGGGGCTTCGTGCCGCAGTGGCATGTCCTCACACCTTGGGGCTTCGCCGGATTCATCATCTTCTTTATCTCCGCCCTCGCAGAATCCAATCGCTCGCCCTTCGATTTGCCGGAAGCTGAAAGCGAACTCATCGCCGGTCATCTCACGGAGTATTCGGGTTTCAAGTACGCGATCTTTTTCATGGCCGAATATTTCGGCATGTGCGCCTTGAGCGGCCTCGGCGTCACCCTCTTCCTCGGCGGCTGGCAGGCGCCCCTTCCTTTCCTGGAAATCATTCCGTCATACGTGTGGTTCGCAGTCAAACTCCTCACCCTGCTCTTCGGCTTCATGTGGATCCGCGCCACCTTGCCGCGTCTCCGCATCGACCAGCTCACGCGCCTTGCCTGGAAATTTCTCGTGCCGCTGGCCTTGGTCAATCTCGCCACCGCGGCGTTCTGGTCACTCACCCGCGACTGGTCCGGCGCGCTGCAACTCGTCCGCTGGGCCCTCGCGATCGTCCTGGTCATCACGCCGTTTGTCCTCATCGGACGCACGCTCACCCGCGGCATCGCCCCCCGCACCTACCGCTACGCATGACTCCATTACGTTTCAGCCGAATCTCCCGGGTGCGCCCCCGTGGTGTGCTCCTTCCGCGGATACGCCTCACCTGAGAACTACCCTCGCGCGCCCGAACCTACCTTTGTGAACGTCGCCTTTTTCATCATCGCCCTCGGCACCCTCGCCACCGCTGCGGTGGCAATGTCCCTGCGCAACCTCATTCACAGCGCGCTGCTGCTGATCGGAAGCTGGGCGGGCATCGGGGCCTTCTATCTCTGGGCCGGCGCCGAGTTCGTCGCCTTCGGGCAGGTGCTCGTTTACGTCGGCGCGGTCTCAATGGTGGTGTTGTTTGCGGTGTTGTTGACGCGGCATTCGCGCGACGATTCGGGCTTTGAACCAGACTCCATCGGGCGCGCTGTTTCTGCGCTGATCGTAGGCGGCACCGTGCTCGGCGTCCTTGTCGGAGCCGTGCTCAGCACGCCACTCAAGTCGGCCACCGAAGTCCCGGCCGCGGTCCAAGTACGCTCGTTGGGATTGCAACTGATGGGACCGCACGCCGCGGCCCTCCTGGTCGTGGGCGTCGTATTGACGGTGGCACTACTCGGCGCGGTGGTGATCGCATCGCCGGATCGCCCGGCAGATCGAAAGGAGGAGCCATGAGCTTCTCCGATCTGCACCTCTGCCTCCTGTTCTCGAGCGCTCTTTTTTGCGTCGGCCTGATCGGCGTCCTGGCGCGCAGCAACACCATCCTCGTGCTGCTCGGCGTAGAGTTGATGCTCAACGCCGCTAACATCAATTTCATCGCGTTCTGGCGTTTCGGTCCCACCCCCGAACCAGCGACGGGTGTCATGTTTGTCCTCTTCGCCATCGCCGTCGCCGCCGCGGAAGCCGCGGTCGGACTCGCCTTGGTCATCGCGATTTACCGGCACAAGAGAACCATCCGGCTCCAGGAAGCCAATACGCTCAAGGGATGAGCCTTGTATCCATCATGTTGGTACCCTGCTCCCACCTCAGCTGCGTTGGAACCCGGGCATTTCACCCATGAGCCTCCCCGTCCAGCTTCTCTGGCTCATCCCCGCCCTCCCGCTGCTAGCCGCCGCCATCGGCGCACTCACGCCGCGCTCCGGCCGCACTCTCAGCTCCGGCGTGGCTATCGGCGGGATGGTCGGCGCATTTGTCTTATCCTGCGCCGCTCTGCTGACGGCGCTGGCCGATCCGGCCATTCATCACACGTTCAACTTCGCCTGGTTCGATCTCGGCAATGGCTCCCTCCAACTCGGGTTGCTGCTCGATCCCCTCAGCGCGCTCATGTGCGTGATGGTGTCGTTCATCAGTCTGCTGATCTTCATCTTCAGCACCGGCTATATGAAGGCCGACCCGAACGCGGCGCGGTTCTTCTGTTTCCTCAGTCTCTTCGCCTCCGCGATGCTCGGACTGCTGGTTGCGAATAGTCTGCTGCTCCTCTTCATCTGCTGGGAAATCGTCGGGCTCGCCTCGTATCTGCTAATTGGATTCTGGTTCCATCGTCCGGCTGCCGCGGCCGCCGCCAAGAAGGCGTTTATCACCACCCGCATCGGCGACCTTGGGTTATTATTGGGGATCCTCTGGCTCTATGATGCCACGGGTTCGATGCTGTTTTACGACGGCGGTCAGGGCGTCTTGGAAGCCAGTACGACGCTCGCCCTCGCCACCCAGGTAACGATCGGTGGACTCGCGCTCTCCACCGCGATTGGGTTGCTCATCTTCTGCGGCGCGATTGGAAAGTCCGGTCAGTTTCCGCTGCACGTCTGGCTGCCGGACGCCATGGAAGGACCGACGCCCGTGTCGGCCTTGATTCACGCGGCGACGATGGTCGCCGCCGGCGTGTTTCTCATCGCCCGCGTGTTCCCGCTGATGGCGGCGGATCAGATGGCATTGCCGCATGATTTACCGGTGCACGCGCTCAGTGTGGTCGCGACGATTGGAGCGATCACCGCGCTGCTCGGCGCCGTGATTGCGGTCGGGCAGAATGATATCAAGCGCGTGCTCGCCTTTTCGACCGTATCGCAGCTCGGCTATATGATGCTCGCACTCGGCGTCGGCTCGTGGGTCGCGGCGATCTTTCACCTCCTCACGCACGCGTTTTTCAAAGCCCTGCTCTTCCTCGGCGCCGGATCCGTGATTCACGCGGCGCACCACGAGCAGGACATCCGGCGCCTCGGTGGCCTGCGCGGACCGATGCGGGTGACATTTGTCACCTTCGCCATCGGCATGATGGCACTCGCCGGCGTGCCGTTCGTGTTCTCCGGCTTCTGGAGCAAAGAGGCGATTCTGCACGCGGCGCACGGCTGGACGGTCTCGCACATTCCGTTTTATATTGGGCTGACGGCCGTGGTGCTCACCGCATTCTATATGACGCGTCTGGTCGCGGAAACCTTTCTCGGTCGGGCGCGTAGCGACGGGGCGAGCCATGCTCACGAAAACCCGGCCGCGATGACCGTTCCGCTCGTGCTCCTCGCGATCTGCGCGATCGGACTTGGTTTCCTGGGAACGCCCTATTGGCCTTGGCTGCAACGCACCCTTGATCCCTCGTATCAACAAGCCGCCGGCGGCGCGGGCCTCATGATGACATCTATTGTCCTCGTGGCGCTCGGCATCGGTTCGGGTTGGGCGCTTTATGCCCGCCGACCCCGCGCGAATGCCACGGTCCGCGATCCGCTCGCCGTGCGAGCGCCGCGCCTATGGTCCGCGCTCGGCGCCCGCCTCGGCTTCGACGCTCTTTACGCTGCGACCGTGGGTCGCCTCACGGAAGCGGTCGCCGCCTTCGCCGATGCGTTTGACCGCCATGTGGTGGATGGCGTGGTTCGGTTTGTGTCCCGCCTCGGCGTATTCGCCGGAATGGTACACCGCGAAACCGACGAGGATGTGATCAACGGCGGCTTCAACCGCGGCAGCGAAAGCCTTCGCCGGACGGCCAACGTCTATTCCCGGGCCCAGACCGGCGACGCGCATGGCTACCTGCGGACGATCGCCATCGGATTTGTGATCATCGTCCTGATTATCCTCTTGGGAGGTGCGCAGTGAGAGCCGCCCCGCGCGCAACCGGAACAGCGTCGCCCGGGCAAACGCGTTCCCCACGATGAACGATCTTCCACTGCTCTCCCTGCTGGTATTCACCCCGTGGGTGGGCGCGGCCGTACTCGGAGCCCTCCGAGGATCCCGGCCGCAAGTCGCCCGCTGGATCGCCCTTGCGTTTAGCCTTTCAACGCTGGCGTTGGTCGTGGCCGTGTTGACGCAGTTTGATCCCGCTCGTACCTCCCCGCAGTTGGTGGAACGTCAACCGTGGTTCTCCGCCCTCAACGCTTACTACCATCTCGGAATCGACGGGCTCAGCCTCGTGCTGGTGTTGCTCACCGGGATCATCACGCCGCTGGCGCTGCTCGCTTCGTGGCGGATCAAACACGCCCCCCGCCTGCTCGGCGCCCTTTTCCTCGCCCTCCAAGGTTCCGCGCTCGGGGTGTTTCTCGCGCTCGATTTCTTTCACTGGTTTCTCTTCTGGGAGCTGAGCCTCGTCCCGGCGTTCTTTCTGATCAAACTCTGGGGTGGCCCGGACGCCACCCGCGCGGCGTATCAGTTTGTCATCTACACGATCGGCGGCAGCGCCTTCCTGCTACTCGGATTCGCCGCGATCTTTGCCGCGGTGGGCACGCTCGACTTTCTGGACCTCGCCCAACACGCGGCCGACGGAACCCTCGGGGATCGCCTGGCGGCGGTCGGAGCCGGCTGGCCCACCGCGGTGTTTATCGGTGTCCTGCTCGGCTTCGCGGTCAAAGTCCCGCTCTGGCCGTTTCACACTTGGCTCGCACCCACCTACACGGCCGCTCCGACCGGCGCCGCCATGTTTCTCACCGCGGTGCTTTCGAAGATGGGCGTCTACGGGTTCCTGCGCATCCTGTGGCCGCTGTTTCCGCAACCGCTGCACACCTACGCGACACCCCTGCTCTGGCTGGCACTCGGCGGCGTGGTGCTCGG
>CAYVDZ010000233.1:0-2876 GCA_964450575.1 uncultured Opitutus sp. | reverse complement strand
CCATGCGGCAACGCGACCTCAAGCGGATGATCGCGTATTCGTCCCTCAATCACTTGAGCTATTGCCTGCTCGCGTTGTTTGCCGTCGCCCTCGGAACCGGCGGCGAACGCCCGACCGCCGAAGCGGCCACCGCCGCTCTGAGCGGCACGATCCTGCAGCTCTTCAATCACGGACTCTCCGCCGCCGCCTTGTTCTATTGTATCGGGATTCTGGAGTCACGTTCAGGCGGACTGCGCGGCCTGCATGATTTCGGCGGCACGCGCACCGCCGCGCCGATCTTCGCCGGACTCTGTGGCGTGGCGCTGTTTTCCTCGCTGGGACTGCCGGGCCTCAATGGCTTCGTTGGCGAGTTTCTCATCTTCCGCGGCGTCTTCGGCCTGGCGCCGTGGGCCGCGGTCATCGCCTGCGTGGGCCTGCTGATCACCGCGCTCTTTCTCCTGACCTTCTGGCAACGCGTCTTTCACGGCCCGAGAGCCGGCGGCGCCGCGGGCGAATTTGCCGATGTCAGTGGCATCGACTACGCCGTGCTCGTGCCCCTCGTCGCGCTGATGATCATCCTCGGCGTTTACCCGCAATTGCTGGCGGGCCTCATCAACCCTCTCGTTACCACCTGGGCGGGACACCTCGTGCTTCCATGAGTTCACCTTCGATGGACAGTGAAGCAGGATGGGAAAATGGGGCGCGCCGCGTGGGTCACGCGCTCCTCCCGCAAGCCAGACCTGATCTGGCGCAAGGCACTGTCAGCCCCGTTTTGCAGCCCATGGATCAACAATGAACGCGCTGCCCTGGACGATCTATCTCTCCTTCGCCGGCGCGATGATCGCGCTGCTGACGGGTGCGCATTCCGCTGCATGGGCTCGCCTGACGGCCCTCGTGACCGCCGCCGCGGGGCTGGCGGCCGCGTTGATCGCGGCGGTGGAGTTCGTTCCGGCACCGGGCCTCCAGACACTCGTGAACGTCGCCTGGATTCCCTCCTATGGAATCCGGTATCACCTCGCGGCCGACGGCATCAGTTTAACGCTGGTCGTCCTCACTGGCCTGGCCGCGACGGCGGGCGTGTTGTTTTCATGGAATATCAAGGAGCGAACGGGTGAGTTCTTTGCGCTGTACCTCGCCTTGATCGGCGGGGTTTATGGGGTGTTCCTTAGCGCGGACGCGTTTCTTCTCTTCGTTTTCTACGAGATCGCGATCGTCCCGAAATATTTCCTCATCGCGAACTGGGGGTCCACAAATCGTGAATACGCCGCGATGAAACTGGTGCTCTATTCCTTTGCCGGAAGCGCGCTGGTGCTCGCCGGCCTGCTCTGGGTTTACGCCGCCAGCGGGGTAAACAGTTTTGCGCTGGCGGACCTCGCCGCCGCGGGGGCGCTCTTCCCGGCGGGCACGCAAGTCGGAATGTTCGCCCTCGTGTTCCTTGGGTTCGCCGTGCTGGCCGGCATGTTTCCGTTCCACACGTGGGCGCCGACCGGCCACGTCGCGGCCCCGACAGCCGCATCGATGTTGCTCGCAGGCGTCGTAATGAAACTCGGCGCCTATGGCTGCCTGCGGATTGCGCTGCCAATGTTTCCCGAAGGCTTTCTCTTCTGGCAGCCCGCGATCGCGTGGCTCGCTGTGATCGGGATTGTCTACGCCGGGCTCATCGCGCTGGTGCAGGAAGATCTCAAATTTGTCATCGGCTACTCCAGTGTGAGCCACATGGGTTTCGTCCTCCTCGGCCTTGCGGCCGGCAATTCCCAAGCTGTCAGCGGCGCGGTCCTGCAAATGTTTTCCCACGGCGTCATTGCCGGCCTGCTGTTTGCCGTCGTCGGACGGATGATGTATGACCGCACGCACACGCGCCAACTGGGTGACCTGCGCCGGCTGCCGCTCCATCGCGTCATGCCCTTCGCCGCATTGACGTTCGTGATCGCCGGTCTCGCCTCCATGGGCATGCCGGGCTTCAGCGGTTTCCCGGCTGAACTCACGATCTTGATCGGTGCCTGGAAAACCTCGCCCCTCTGGGCCCTCGCGGCCGCCCTCGGGATACTCGTAGCGGCAGCCTTCACGCTCCGCGCCATTCAAGTCGCGTTCTTTGGCACGACCGACAAGTCCGTCGATCCCGAAGCGCGCACGCTGGTCCCAGCATCGCCGCCCCATCGTTACGAACCAATCACGTGGCCGGAGAAAGCCGGCGCCATGCTACTCATCGCGGCCACCGTATATATCGGCCTGAAACCCGATGTCCTGCTCAACTGGATCGGCCCTGCGTTGCAATCTCCGTTGATGCGCGCCGCCCTTCAAGGAGGCACCCCATGAACTGCCTGCCTTTGTATCCCGCGTTCTCCACTCCGCTGTTTTCGGCACTCCTCATGCCGTCCGCCCCGCCGCTCAAGGGGAGGTTCTGCCTGTGACGACGAACTACGCTGAACTGTTTCACGCGCTGCTGCCCGAGGCCTCACTCGTGATCGGAGCATTGGTCGTGCTCGGGTTCGACCTCGTCGCCGGCCGCCGGCAAACCTTGGACGCCCGCGCCCAAGCCTCGACCATTCTCGGCCTCCTCGCGCTCGCCGCCGCGGTTTTCCACACGTTGAGTGCAGGCACGGCCGGCGACGTCGTGGGAGACGTCTTCGTCCTCGACTCGCTCGCCCTCGCGACCCGCTTGGGCGTCTTCGTTCTGGCGGCGTTGACCCTGGCGCTCCTGCCTGGCGTCAGCCGACTGAATCAGCCGGCTGAATACGTCGCGCTGCTGCTCTTTGCCACCGTGGGCTTCAGCTTGATGGCCGTGGCGCAGCAGCTGCTCATGGCCTTCCTCGCGCTCGAGCTCGCGAGCCTTTCGCTTTATGTGCTCGCCGGTTTCGACAAGTCGCGGCCGGAGTCGGCGGAGGCCGCGTTGAAAT
>CAYVDZ010000232.1:0-7635 GCA_964450575.1 uncultured Opitutus sp. | reverse complement strand
GGCGGAACCCTGCACGCATGCGCAGGCCCGGATGACTTTCGACGCGGTGCGCCGCGGGCGCGCCGCCACCGAGGAGGAGGCGATCCGTTATGGTTCCTATTTGATGCTGGAGTTCGGAAAGTGGGACGCTGCGCGCGGGTGGACGAAACAGCTGCACTTGGGGGCGCTGCGAAACAACAATGCCCGCCTCCTGGGCAAAATCGGCCCGGACAGCGGCTTTGACTCCATCGGCGATTTCCCGCAGGCCTCGAAGCTCTCGCGCTATCTCAATACGCTGGACTCGACCGATCAGCTGCCGCGCACCATTGTCTATAACATAAATCCGGCGCACAACTACGTGCTCGGAACGATGATCGGAAATTTTCAGGACGGCTCCATCCCGGGCAAGGTGCAGTTTGGCAGCGGGTGGTGGTTTCTCGATCAAAAGGAAGGCATGGAGTGGCAGATGAACGCGCTCTCGAATCTCGGACTGCTCTCGCGCTTTGTCGGCATGATCACCGACTCCCGCAGCTTCGTGAGTTATCCGCGTCATGAATATTTCCGGCGGACACTTTGTAATCTGCTCGGCGCCGACATGGCGCGGGGCGAGGTGCCGAATGACTACAAGATGCTCGGCGCGATGGTGAAGAACATCTGCTTTAGCAACGCGCGGGATTATTTTGGCCTCGAGCTCGCGCCGGAGTTCGCCGCACGGAAGTAATTAAAGGAAAGCAAGGCGCTCCGTACTGGAGACGGAGCGGGCCGGGACAATGCGCTTGGGCTCAGAAGCCCAGAGCGCGGGGCAAGGCGAGGGAAACGGCCGGCCAGTAGGTGACAATTCCCAGGACCACCAGCATCGTGATGAAGAAGGGCAGCAGATGCCGCCAGACGCGCGCGATCGTCGTTTCGGCGACGCCGCATCCGACAAAGAGAATGCTGCCCACCGGCGGGGTGCACAGGCCGATACAAAGGTTGAAGATCAACACCACGCCGAAGTGGATCGGGTCCATGCCGAACTTCATTACCACCGGCAAAAAAATCGGCGTAAAGATGAGCACGGCGGGCGTCATGTCCATGAACGTGCCCACTACCAGCAGCAGCAAATTAATCAGCAGGAACAGCAGGATCTTGTTTTGGGTCAGCGTGAGCAGCGCCTCGCTGATGGTCTGCGGGATATTGGCGGACGACATCACCCAGGACATGCCCATCGACGTGCCGACCAGGAGGAGCACGATCGCAGTCGTGGCGGCCGCATCCGTGAATAGCCGGGGAAGTTCGCTCCACTTGATTTCCCGGTAAACCACGACCGCCAGCAGAAACGTATAGGCGACAGCAATCGCGCTGGCCTCGGTCGGAGTAAACCAGCCCAGGATAATTCCACCCATTACGATTCCGATCAAAAGGAGGCTGGGGATCGAAGCGAAAAAGATGCGCACGGCTTCGTTCGCGCCCACGCGCAGTCCGCCGGCATACCCGCGGCGTTTGGCGATCACGCCGGCCACTGCCATAAGGGCAAGACCGAGGAGCAACCCGGGTAAATAACCCGCAATAAACAAAGCGGCAATGGAGACGCCCCCACTGGCGAGCGAGTAGACCACCATGACATTGCTCGGCGGAATCAGCAGGCCGGTCGTCGCCGAAGAAATGTTTACAGCCGCGCTATAGTCACGGTCGTAGCCTTCGCGTCGCATCAACGGACCCATGAAGCCCCCGATGGCCGCTGCCGAAGCCACGGCGGAACCGGAGATGGAGCCGAAAAGCATGTTCGCGAGGACATTCACATAGGCCAGTCCACCGGGGAGCCGGCCGACCACGACCTTTGCCAAATCGATCAATCGTCGCGCAATGCCGCCGCGATTCATCATCTGGCCGGAGAGAATAAAAAAAGGAATCGCAAGCAGCGCGAAACTATCAAGGCCGGTGGCCATGCGTTGAGCGATGACGGTTGATGCGGATGTGACATCGAGTGACACGATCAACCCGGCCAGGGCCGAAAGCCCGATCGCAAAGGCGATCGGCACCCCCGCGAACAACAGAATCGCGAACACCGCCGCGAGAATCAGGGCTTCGTTCATGTGTTCAGGTCGGTGAGGTTCTGCGCGGGGCCCGGCTGGCGCCGGATGAGCTCGAGCAAAGTGATCACGCTATAGAGCGCGATGAACACCCCGGCGACCGGGAGCGCGAGATAGACGTATCCAAGTTTCAACTGCAGCGCGGCGGACTGTTGTCCAAGGGAGAGCTGGATCCAAACCAGCCGACCGCCGCCGCCCACCAGCACCGCAAGGGCGAAAAAAAGGATGGTCGTGTGAATAAACAGCTCGGACATCCGCTTCCGCGCACCTTCGAAACGGGTGGTGAGAAGATCAAAGGCGAGATGCGCCTTCTGTCCGGCGGCGTACGCGGCGCCGAGCAAGCCGACCCAGATCATCAGGAAGCGCGCCGCCTCCTCCGTGAAGCTCGAGGGCCGGCTGAGCGCGAAACGGGTGAAGACCTGCCAGAGCACGTTGCCCACCATCACTGCCAAAAGCAGTCCGATGGTGAACGCGAGCAAGCGGTCAAGAGCGGGACGCAGTGACTTCATGCGGCGTTTCGCAGGTGAACGGGTGACGGCGGGGTCGAGCGCCCAGGGGCACCGCCGGGGACGGTTCGAGCGGGTAAGGATAGAGCGAGGTACATGCTATAACAAAGTGCGATGGCGGCGGCGTGGCGGACTTCAGGGGCGCACATCCGCGATCCGCTGGTTGAGCGGTCCGATCACGGGATCCTTGCGCGCTTCGTCGTGCAAGGGTGCGACGCGGGCGGCGAAGATGGCGCGATCGGGGCGGATGATTTCCACGCCGGCCTTTTCGACGATCGCGAGGGCTTCTTCGGTCGCCGCCTTCCAGAGCGTGCGTTGATAGACCGCGGATTCATCGGCGGCCTCTTGCAGCCATTGCTGCTGTTGCGGGGTGAGCGAGCTCCAGAAATGCGTACTTACGATTACTACGTCAGGTACGGTGGTGTGTTCGTTCAGCGAGTAGAAGCGGCAGACCTCGTAATGCCGGGCGAGATGGAAACTGGGTGGATTGTTTTCTGCGCCATCAACGACGCCCTGTTGCAATGCAGTATAGAGTTCGCCGAACGAGATCGGGGTCGCCGAAGCGCCAAAGGCCCGGATCAGAGCGAACGCCATCGGACTTTCCTGCACGCGAATTTTGAGCCCCTTAAGATCATCCGGCGTGTGGATCGGCCGGTTCTTGGTGTAGAAACTGCGACTGCCGGCCTCGTAATAACAAAGCCCGCGCACAAACTTCCCCTGGGGCGATGCGAGAATCTCCCTTCCGATCGGTCCATTGAGCACCGCCTGCTGGTGCGCGTCATCACGAAACAAATACGGCAGGCCAAAGACCTTGAACTCGGCCGCGAAACCCTCGAGCACACTCGCTGAGACTTTCGTCATCGCGAGACCGCCGACTTGCACCAGCTCAATGCATTCGCGTTCCGACCCGAGCTGCCCGCTGGGATAAACATCGACCCGCAGGGTGCCGCCGGACTTCTCGGCCAGGCGTTGTCCCATGAAAACCATGCCCTTGTGGACCGGGTGCTGGGAATCGAGCCCGTGCGCGAGCTTGATGACCTTTATGTCCCGCTGTCCGCCGCAGCCGGCGAGCAGGGTCGCCGACGCCAACGCTAAAGGAGCGAGCCAGCGGCGGCTCGGACGATCTCGGAGCGAAGTCGCCACCGGCGAGGAAAGCGATGAAGTGCGAAGGATGCGGGAAACCAAGGTCGCGATGGGTTTTTGGGGTGCCAGGCTGCTCGCAACCATCGACGGCGTCACCCGCGGTGTCGAGCCGCTTCCCGGGCCGATAGCTTCTGTTCAACGGGTGATCCGCCCGCAACACCGTCGAGCCATCGATTCCCCCTACCCAGGCCGATCATCCGGTTGCAGCGCCGCGTATCCGATTGACTGATTCAGATGGACTTGCCGGCTTCTGCGTCGCGCAAGGCCAGAAGGCGGTCCACTTCCGTCACGAAATTTTTCGCCGAAAACGGCTTCGAGAGAAAACCCATCGCGGCGGGGCCCGTGTGGGAGCGCACAAATTCGAGCGCGTTTCTCCCTCCAGAGACAACGAGAATGGGGACGTTCGCGTCGCGCGAGTGAATCGTCTTGATTGCTTCCATCCCGCCGAGCCCAGGCATGAAGAGATCGCAAACTACCAGGTCAAACGTGCCCATCCCCTCCTCGTGGTGAGCGATGCCTTCGTGCCCATTGCCCGCCTCAATGACCGTGTGTTCCTGCAGCCGCAACGACGTCGCCATGGTGCGCCGTACGGGCTCTGCATCGTCAATCACGAGAATTTTGGACATGGAGGGAATGCCGTTTGACGGCCAAACTCTCTTCGACGCAACGCGCCTCCGCTTTAACCGGAAGTAGCATGGGAGAACCCTCGGGGAACACTCCCGTTTCTGTGACGCGTTCCGTCGGTGAGTTACGACTGTTTTGTCTTGGTTTCGGCATGTCGCGAGTAACCGGTCGCACCCGATTTCGACGACGAGGCGCCCCTCGACGTCGGGGCGCCATGGCAGGGCGGCTTAAGCCAGTCGGACTAACAGCCCGATCGCCGGGAGGCTATGACGCCGGAAACGGCGGCCCGGTTTTTGAGTCGCGCTGCCCCGGTGCCCCGGCACAAACGTCGGCGTGCCGAAACAGGTCGGCCTCCTTGAGAGGCTGACTTGTCCTGCCCCACTCAACGCTCCCTTCACGACCCCGTATGCCTCTCTCCCGCTGTAGTCTTTCCCGTCGTCGGCTTCTGCTTCGTCTTACGCTGTTGGTGGCGCTTCCGCTCGCCAGGGTTAGTTCTGCCGCGGCTGCGGCCAGCCAGCCCAATATAATCCTGATCATGGCGGACGATTTGGGGTTTTCGGATATCGGGTGCTATGGCGGGGAAATCGCGACGCCTCACTTGGACACCTTGGCGAAGAACGGTCTGCGCTATACGCAGTTTTATAATCCCGGACGTTGCTGTCCGACGCGCGCTTCGCTGATGACGGGACTCTACCCTCATCAGGCCGGGGTCGGCCACATGGTCGATGCCTACGCGGCGCCGCGTCGGGCCGACTTCAAGAGCCCCGCCTATACCGATCGCTTGAGTCCGCAGGCGCCCACCATCGCGGAGGTACTCAAGCCCGCGGGTTATCGCACGTTCATGGTCGGTAAATGGCATCTCGGTTACCGCCCGGAAGAGTGGCCCGCCGCCCGCGGGTTTGATCGCTCCTTTGTCATGATTGAAGGAGCGATGAACTACTACGGCTATGGACCGCAGCATTCCCTCCCGCAAGGGGAGCAGGGGACCTTGCCCATGGTCGTCGACGGCACCCCATTTACTCCCCCGCTGGAAGGTTTTTTCACGACGGACGCCTTCACGGATCATGCCATCCGTTACCTTCGGGAAACGCGCGATGGAGCGGCGCCTTTCTTTCTCTACTTCGCCCACAACGCGCCGCACTGGCCGCTGCATGCGCGACCGGAAACGATCGCGAAATACCGTGGAAAATACCGCGCGGGTTGGGACCAGATTCGGGAGCGACGGTATGAGGAGCTCCGGAAGGAGGGTGTCATCCAATCGGGTTGGCCGCTCGCGCCCCGCCCGGAGAACCTGCCCGCCTGGACCGATCTTCCCCCTGAAAAGCAGGATGTCTGGGATTCGTGGATGGCGGTTTACGCCGCGCAGGTGGAAGAAATGGATACCGCGATCGGTCGTCTGCTCGAGACCTTGCGTGAAACCGGTCAGGAAAAGAACACGCTTATATTGTTTTTCTCAGATAACGGCGGTGCCGCTGAACGTCCGTTAAAAACAATCGCGGACGCGCCGCTCGGTTCGCGCGAACACTACGAGGGTTACGCCATCGACGGCGCGCACGTCAGCAGCGCCCCTTTTCGCAAAACGAAGAAGTTCAGCCATGAAGGCGGCATCAGCAGCCCATTGATCGCGTACTGGCCCGCCGGAATTCCGGCCGCGCGGCAAGGTCAATGGGTGACGGATCCCGGCCACGTAATCGACATCATGGCGACGTGCATGGATATCGCCGGCGTGACCTGGCCCAAGGAGTGGAACGGTGGACGTCCGACGGCGGTGCAAGGTATCAGTTTGGCACCTACGTTCGCCGGCCGCGGGTTGGAGCGCGCTGAACCGCTGTTCTGGGAGCACGAGGGGCATCGCGCCGTGCGTCACGGCGACTGGAAATTGGTCGCCTCGTTCAACGAACCCTGGGAACTCTATAATCTCGCGACCGATCGCACCGAGATGACTAATCTGGCGAGCGTCCACCCGGAAGCGGTGCAACGCCTCTCGGCGAGCTACACGACTTGGGCGGAGGCCGCTGGCGTCAAACCGTGGCGGGTGCTGCCGGGCATCCCGGGCAAGGCCAAAAAGTAAAGAAGGTCTGGGTTGAGATAGACATTCCTGTCTGTTCCTGTCTGTTCCGCTCCTTGATCTACGGCCTTGCCCTCGAAGCGGCAGGAAGGCACGCCGGCCTCACTCTGGAGTGCCGGATTTGTAGGTCTTTGATTTTGAGCGGATGTAAAATCCGAAATCATCCGACCTCGAGTCAGGTTCCACGTGGGCCGTTAATCACCAGTTGGAGGAGGGTGCACTGCTGTCCAAAACAGGGGCGAACAGGCTGATTTATTTAGCAGGTAAGCTGAAAAACTCGCCTTGATTTTTGACAAGCGTGGCCGGGGGGTGCGGGCCTGCAAACGAACGGACGCGTCAGTGGATCTCGGAACGCGACGGCCAATCCTGCGGGGTTCCGCTACGGGTTTGACCAGAGGGGCTCCGGGCGAGGCAAAACGGCGAGCCGTGGACTCGGTTGGGGGGACAACCGAACGCCTGAGCGGCGGCTACAAATGGCCGATTCAATAGCTGGACGCGTTGCGCGGATTGCTTCGGCGTGCTTTGGTTTCGCGTGGCACGATCCGACAAGAAACAGCGACCCGGCGGCGACCCAAAGGCCGCAAACGTGGAGAAGCCGGAATGGCATGGGGGCGCCGAGCCTCCGCACTTCAGCGACGAAGAGGCGCAGCGTTTGTCCGCGCTCCAACTTTGCGATGCCGTGGCGTTCCGTTTGCGGCATCTGGGAGTGGATACCACGGATCTCATGCTGCTGCGGAATCGCGTCGAGGAGATCGAGGAGATGAACGATCAGGCGCGAGACGCAGTGGAACAACTCTCGGCCGCGGTGGATAAACTGCGCTCACCGGCGCTGCGCCTCGGCACGCTCATTCAACGGATTGGCGAAGAGCGCGTATTGGCCTGCGTGGGCGGAACCGACTACGTCTGCAATATTGATCCGGCGCTTCCGGAATCTGCCTTGGAAGCAGGGGCCCGGGTGCTGCTGAATGAGGCGTTTGCGGTGACGGATACGTTCGGTTTGGATCGGAACGGACCGGTGGTGAAGATCACCGAGGTCCTCTTCGACGGACGCCTTCGCATCGGGCAGGAGGCGGGAATCAGCGATGCGATCGTGATCCGCTCCGATGCCATCGGCAAAGAAATCTTAAAGCCCGGAACCGAGGTGCGCCTCGACGCGAACCAGCGCGTGGCGGTTGAAATCATCGGCATGGGAAAGCGCCTTGATCGCACCTTCACGACCGTCGAAACGCTGCCATGGAATGCA
>CAYVDZ010000231.1:0-7672 GCA_964450575.1 uncultured Opitutus sp. | reverse complement strand
CGACCAGGTTTGGCTCCGGTGTCTCAAGGCCCAGATGGTAGTGGTTGCGCATGACTGTGTAGGCGTGCATACGCCAGGCGAACTTCTCACCCGCTTCGCCCATGACGCCGATGAACGCTCGGCACGCACCGTCCGTCGCAAAGATATCGTGCTGAAGGTGCCCCGGTTGATGACGTGATACCGGGCGCCGGGGAGCCATGAGCGAAACCGACGCCCCATCCGGAAACAATGCGAGCCCCCTATCACCCCAATTCCAGGTGCCGCTGCACAATCTGGCTTATCTCAATCCGAAACGTCCCCTGCCTCTGCCGGGATGGCATTCACAATTCAAGGACTGCCCCCTCGGATCGGCCCTCCCCCCGCGACGTCACTCCGTCCGATTCCCGCGTCTCGCGCCCGTTCCCGGTGAAATCGTCGCCCCTTAATAAAACCCACCCTCGTTTCATGCTCAAACCTCAACGAGATTTTGGGGGACAATTCCATCCCCAAATCAATTTCTTATTTCCAGTTGATACGGGGTTGGACCGGTTATCGGATAAGGGTCGTCGTTCAGCCGATTGGTATCACCCTGCTCTTTCATCCACGCCTTCAACATCGTGCGCATCGTTTTGATTTTCACCTGATGATTCTCGTCATTGATCAGGTTAACCTGCTCATGCGAATCATATTGAAGATCGTAAAATTCCTCGGGGGGACGGATTCGATTCTTTCTGACAATTTCCGCTGCCCGTGGATCTGCTTTGGCAGCGTCGTCCCAGGAATGCCAGTAGGCATCGGAGTTGGGCCTCCTGAGAATATCGGAGTGATTGGAATGATAGTGGTCTGGCAATAAATTGATGATATATTTATAGCGTCCGTCGCGAACGCTCCGCATTGGATAAACATTCATCTTCCGGTCCTGAGAGTGGGTCGTGAAAATATGTTCCCTGTGGCCTTTGGCCTTCCCTTTCAGCACGTCCAAAAACGAGATTCCGTCAATGCCTTGAGGCGCCCGTGATTCGGCAATTTCCAAGAGCGTTGGAAAAATATCAATCCAGCTGACCATCGCGTCAGTCCGGATATTGGGCACTACATGTCCGGGCCAAACCACAATTAGGGGAACTTTAGTTCCGGCGTCATACAGATTCCACTTGTGGAACGGCCATTGGCCTCCGTGATCGGATGAATATACGAAAATAAAGTTATCACCAAATTTTTTCCGGGCGAACTGGTAGACACGGCCCATTTCACTATCGGCTCCCGTTATATCAGAATAGTATTGCGCCCAATGCTGGCGGGTTTCCTTGGTATCGATAAAGATGGAGGGCAGTTTTAATGTAGAGGGATCATAAAGACTCTCGGTAGTCCAAGGAACGTGGGGCCGACGGTCCCCCACCATAAGACAGATGGGCTGTCTAGGATTGTTATCCTTGAAATATTCGATCACATGATCATAAAGCATGACGGGCGATTTTGAATAAAAGTCATAGCCACACTCCTCGTTCATCGAACCGTGGGCGACCTTGCCGAATCCCAGGACTTTATAACCGGCTTCCTGCAATTTTCGCGTCAAAATCATTGTGCCAGGTTTGGGATAGGTGTGATTACCTTCAGCGCCGTTCCGTGCTGGCATCATTCCCGTCAAAAGAGCGGCCCTGCTCGGGGCGCATGCCGGAGAGGCAACATACGCATTGTTGAACGTCAATCCGGCTTTGGCCAGTTTATCGGCTGTAGGCGTCCGGAGCAGGTGGGCACCATAAACGGATACGTCGGCCTGGCTCTGGTCATCGGTGATATAGAGTACAATATTGGGGAGGTTCTGTGCGGAGGCTCTAAGAAGGAAGCAAAAGGTAAAAGCCAGGGCTAGAGCGGGTTTTAACATTTTTTAAGGAAATTTCTTATTATACTGTTATCCGTTGAGATGAATCTAACAGTCCCGGTTGGGACTATCTGAGAAGGTGGGCAGCGCGGGTGCTCAGGGGGCAGGCAGCACCTCCCTCCTCGTCCCTCCCCCATGGAAAAAGCAACTCCTGCATCGTGCCGCCGCCAAGACAGCTGAAACCCAAAGGGCTAACCACGGAAGCGGGGGAGGAAAGCAGCCGGTTGCATTACTGCCGATAATTGATGCCAAAGAAGAGTTGAGGACTCATGATGTGGGTCAGATTCGGTCGACCGAATCCGAACTGGGTCTGGCGGTCCGGCTCCTTGAGCATGTTGACGATGTCGAGGTAGACGCTAATCCGTCGATCGAAATTATATAACGTCTTTATATCGAGGGTTGGACGCGCAGGAATGTAGCCCGCGCGCGATTCGTTGGCGTTGAAGGTGGCGAGGTATTTGTGTCGATAGTTTAAGCTGGCGCGAAGGTTCAAGCGGCTCTGAATGTAGGAAATGCCGACATTTCCAATGAACGGATTGAATCCGGCGACGCGCGGGTTGGGCGCAAGTGCAATAGAGTTGCCGGCACCGTAATTGCCTTGTGCCTCCATCCACGTGGCGTTCGCAAACCCCCCGAGACCTTTCCAGATTCCGGGCAGAAAGGTCCACTGCTGACTATAGCTCACTTCGATCCCCCGCACCTTCGCGGCTCCACCGTTAAGTTGACTGGTTAGAGTGAACCCCGCATATTCGCCACTGAAACCATTGTCCTGGCCCGCGGGGACGAGCTGGCCGCCGGCGGTAAAAATGAACTTTTTCAGATCCTTTTGAAAGACTCCGACGGTGAAAAGTCCGGCCGGCTCAAAATAGAACTCCGCTGAGAGATCATAATTTTGAGACCATTGGGGCTCCAGACCAGGGTTGCTCGTCGAAAGCGTCTGGTTGTCGTAGTTGACGTTCGTACGAGGAATCAACTGGCCAATGTTCGGGCGGCCAATATTCTCTGAATAACTAAACCGAGCCAGAATATAGCGGTTAAATTGATATTTCGCGTGCAGGCCTGGAAAGACGCTCCGGTAATCGCCCGTGCGGCGAACGCGGCGACCGAATTCCTCCACGGCACGACGACGAATCTCGTCGTCGGTGACAACTCCGACCCAAGCTGCTCGACGGGCGCGCTCCCCGGGAGTCACCACTTGCAGCGCTCCTTCACCTATTGTCTCGGTGGCCTCGATCCGGACTCCGGCGAGAATGCCCAACTTGTTGATCTGAATATTACCCATGAGGTAGCCCGCACGAATCTCTTCCGTAAACTGCTGGTGATTTAGGAGCTCCGCCATTAGATCGTTCGCGAGCTGTCGTCGCCAGTGCGTCGGGTTCGCTGCAATGTGCGGATCCAGATTCTGGGATCGACCATCGGCCTGAAACGCGGGAAACGGCAAGGCGTCGTAATGCCGCAACCTCGTATCCGGAAACGGCTGATTCATCAGTCCAAATTGCGCTAGATTGTCGTCGTTGACACCGCCCAGCGCCGCATTGGGCCCCATCACCCCGTCTGGGCCAACATACGAGGTGCGATAGGGCGTGTCGTCCAGATCTCGCGACTGTTCACGAAGTCGAAATCCGGTTTTGACGAAGGTCGGCCACCGCGTCTCGAATCGCTTCTTTAGATTGACGGCCGCACCTAGATAGTTGTCCCAGCCCACCCGACGCGTACTCGTGTAAGCATTCTGAGTATAATTGGAAAGATCCGACCAGTCGGGACCGGCCGTCTGCGAGGTGCTCGGAAACAGTCGGTCGTTTTTTTGGATCGTGAATCCGACATTATTCAATGTATAGGTGAGGGTATTGTTTCCCGGATAATAGGCTTTCGATTTTGAGGAGTAAAGGTCGTAGTCGAGATCGAGCGTTCGGTAATTGTGTACTCCGCCAAGATTCAACGTATTGGTAAATCCAAGCTTGTATTCAACCACCGAGCTAATCGCCACGATGCTCGCGGGGACCGGTCGCACCTCGGTTTCATTGTCGGTGTAACCGGGCACGATGCCGCCGGTTCCAGTGAACTCCCCGGCCGCGCTGCGTGTGGCAATGGCTTGGTTAGTCTGCCAGACGGCCTGGCTCCGGCCAGAATGCTCGACATGTTTGTGGAGCTGAAAGTTAGCGAAATAACGAACCTGGTCAGTCAGCCGATAGTCCAGCCGCAAGCCGACACCGGACCGGGTGCGCACCGTTCGAACATCCTGAAGCCTAAGAAGGTATTGATAGGCCGGACCCTCTTCCC
Organism: uncultured Opitutus sp.; assembly: GCA_964450575.1. Classification (GTDB taxonomy): domain Bacteria; phylum Verrucomicrobiota; class Verrucomicrobiia; order Opitutales; family Opitutaceae; genus ER46. Next base: position 3,534 of record CAYVDZ010000231.1, on the reverse strand, counting down.
CCAAGGGCAGTTGTTGGTGGCCCTGCGCCGACAGGTCAAAGATCGATCCGTGCGGCCGGTAAGCGAGGTTGAGACTTACTCCCAGTTTTCCGCCGAAGACCTCCGAATACGACAACGATGCATTCGGTCGCGCCCGGTCGCGAGGATCCGCTGCGCGCCAGATGGCGCCGACTGAACCGCGTATGCGTCGGTCAGGCGAACTGTCGAAGGCGCTCTTCGTAACGAGGTTCACCACTCCCCCGATCGAGTCACCATCCATATCTGGCGTCGGTGATTTTGTCACTTCAACCCGTTCGATCGAGTCGGAGCTGACAGTTATAAACTGAAACTCGCGAGTCGCACCCGCTGAGCCAGCGTCAGCCAGCCGGTTTCCATCCTGCGTGATGGAGCTTAAATTCTGATGAAGACCGCGGATCCGGAGATACCGAACATCGCCACCGACCGACTCTCCTTCCACCCCCGGAATTCGCATCGCGAGATCCGCCGGATTCCCGGCAAGTCCGCCAAACGCGTCTGCCGAGACAATGTTTTTCACTCCGTCAGACTGCCGCTGGAGCGTGATGGCTTTGGCATTTCCCTCGCGCTCGCTTTCAACGACAAAGCTGCCCATCAGGTAAATATCCGACGTCAACCCGACATTCTGGGTGGTCGTTCCGGTTGAAATTTCGACTGCCAATTCGACGGGTTTCAAACCGGTGTAGGTGACCGAAATCACGGCGTTTCCCGTGGAGACGTTGGTGAGCCGGAACGCGCCCAGATTGTTGGTGATCACTTCTCGGCCAGTACCTTGGAGCGCCACGCGGGCGCCTTCCAGCTGTGCGCCGGTTGCAGAGTTGGTCACGACCCCGGTCAGCGTGCCTTGGCCGAACTCGGAAGTACCGACACGTTCACCGGAAATCACGGTGCGACCACGGGCCGGCGAGAGGGCCTCGCCATTGGTTGAGCTACCTCTTGTTCGCTTGACGGCGAGCGCTCCTGACTTCTGACCCTCGATAACCTCGAGTCCGGTTCCCGAAAGCATTCGATGGATCGCATCACGGGGGAGCATTTCGCCACGGACTTCCTTAGTCCTTACGGAGCGACCCAAGTCAGCTTCGATGATCACCTCGATTCCAGACTGGGTTGAAAATCGTTTAAGGGAGTCGGCGGCAACTGCGGCCGGAATGTCGAACGAGATAGGCTTTTCGCGTGCTGCCTGGGAGGCAAAAAGCAAGGTCAAGCTAGCTGACACTACAATATAGAGACGCAACAGCGCCTTTATCGGTCTGATTGGGGTTACGGGAAGCATGATAGGGGTTATGCGGCATCACTCCGAAAGGGAGACGAAACGTAGCCGCTACCCACTACGACGCGGATTTCGCGAAATTCGCCTACAAGAATCTGCGGCTACCGCGGAATTTTAGGACGAAGCAGGATTTCGCTTCCCGTTCGTTCCGCCGTCAGCGGGAAGGTCCGTTCAAGCAAGTCCGCAAAGCCCTCACTATTGTCCGCTCGAAAAAGCCCTGAAATTCGCACGTTTTCCAACGACCCGTCAGCGACTTTCAGTCGGATGTCATTGCGTTGATTTAACAGGGTGATCGCTTCGCGTAGTGGTGTGTCAGTAAACTCCAATCGTGGCACCCGCCAGGCGAGTCGACGCGCAAGTTCGGGCTCATCCAAGGTGATCGGCGTCTTGGACTGGCTCGCACCCGCCGAAACCACCAGCACCTGCCCGACTCCCAAGAGCGTGGCAGCCTCCTCCGCCTTCACCAAGGAGCGCGCGGGCTCTCCTGAATTCCCAACGGATACCGTTCCGGCCGTAACCACGACCTGAACGCCCGTCGCGGAGACTCCCACGGCGAAGGCGGTGCCGACGGCGCGCACGTGTACGCCGTCAGCCACGACCACAAAGGGGCGCGTTTCGTCCTTAATAACATCAAAATGCGCGTCACCCGAAAGGAGAACAACTCGGCGCACTCCGGCGCTGAAATCCGTGTCAATTCGGCCTTCGGACGAGAGTTCCGCCTCCGAGCCATCGGGCAATGTGATCCGGGTAGTCTCCATATACCGGACAATCGAGGCGTGGAGAGGCTTTTGCACCTGCGGATCGAGTTCCCACTGACTTATTCCCACAATGCCGGTCAACAAACACACGGTCGCCGTCGCAACCCGCCATCGGGCACGTCGGGTTTTCCGAGTTTGTAACCCCATTCTAATTCGATCGCCATAATCACTGCTCTTTGGCACATCCAATGCCGTCCACGCGCGCTGCAACTCCGCGACGACCTCCGCATGCCTGGCGTCCGCTGCGCACCACCGATCAAATTCGTCGCGCTCACGCACGGAGCTGCCACCGTCAAGTCGCACGAGCCAGCTGACCGCCGTGGCTCGAATCTCGCGTTTCGAAAGATGACTGGTCATATCTTTGCTTCTCCTAGGTTCCCCTGGACAGCCGGCTGCTCTCGATAACGCTGCAGACGATGTGCCAGCTTATCCATTCCCCGGCCGATTTGCTCTTGCACGGTTCGGGTGGAAATACCTAACCGCGCCGCGATCTCCCGGTGACTTAGTCCGTCCAACTTACGAAGCACCACTACATCGCGACAACGTATCGGCAGAGAGTCGATCGCCTCGATCAGCAGCTTCATTTCATCACGGACAATCAGGCCTTCCGAGATTCCCCGCTCCTCATTCAGTAAGGCGAGCGCATGCGAGTCATTCACTTGCTCGTGATAGGTAGACTTATCGCGGCGGATGACATCAACTGCGAGCCTGCGGGCGACCCCGAATAGGAAGGCGCGGGCCGAGCGAATCGGATATACGGCCCTCGCCTTCCAGATTCGGACCATCGATTCCTGCACGACATCGTCGACGTCATGCGCCGACGAAAAATATCTTCGCACAAACATCCGAAGCGAAGGCATATGCGGCTGTACTTCCTCGGCAAACCAACGGTCTTGCTCCGGCAGAACCGTAGACGTCGATTTTGAGTGAGGTAGACTCATACCGTTAACTTACCGAGCGCGATAACGAGCGCAAGGAACCGAAATGCAATCCTAGATCGACGCCTTGCACGCTTGTCTCTGACTTCAAAACGGACACGCCAACCTTGAATTGGGCGACCTATGCCCTTTGGGAATGAGCGAGCCAATGCTAACCCTCTCTTCGGTTCCAGCGGAATCCTCGCCAGATCAATCAGCCCTCATCTGTTCGCTCCATGAAAACCTGCTCCCACCAAATACGCGGCCTCGTCATCGTCCCATCGCAGTGCGCCGTCTGCTCCCCTGCTCCGGTGAAGACGCTCCGACTCGGTCGCATCAAAGCGGCAATTTAGGAGATTGGGGCGGACGACCGCGCATTCTTCAATGTCACGTTCACCCGTAACTATGAGCGTAATCACGATAATTGATGGCGACGTTTTCCAGGTACTCGATGGCGGTCGGGCTGACCGATGGTGATCGCGCTACCACGCGGAACCGGGGCGACGGGCTTAGAAGAGCGTGAGCTGATCGTCTGAGGCAGCGGGTGTGCGACAGGAACGGCGGGATTCGATCA
>CAYVDZ010000230.1:1538-7676 GCA_964450575.1 uncultured Opitutus sp. | reverse complement strand
TGGTGGGATATCTCCATTCGACCATAAATGGTATATTGGAATCTACTCTATCCCTTAGTGCTCAGCAGTGGTGCTCTCGTCTGCGGAATTTAGGCTGACTCCGGCAAGGACGAGCGGTAAGCATCGGGCCACGGCCAAGATCCGACTGCGGTAGGAATCACTCCGCCTTGCGGCGCCGCAGCCAGATCGCACCCAGCAGGCCGGTGAGGACGAGGCTGACCGCAGTGGTGGACGGCTCGGGTATCAGCACCATGGATATCTGGCCGTCAAACGTGCCGGCCCCATTCGCCGAAAAATCAGAAAGGAAACCGCCGACGATCGAAGTGGGCGGATTGATGGCCGAAAGCGCGATCGACGCCCCTTCATAGGCGCCGCTGAAAAGCAGGAACTCCGACGTGTAGACCAGCGTCGCCGAGTTTTGAAAGTCGAGGGCGACGAATCCAGCGAGCGAGTTGAAGAGGACATTCAGCTCGGCATTGGTAAAGTCTACGCGAAGTAGAAGATCGCGATTGTCGACGGGAGCCTGCGCCCGAAACTCGAGGAAACCGGAGTCGATGCGCTGGTTGATGAGCGTCGGCGTAAGCTGCTGCGCCACGGTCGAAGTAGTCGACCCCATGATCATGCGCGCTTGCACGGTATCGTTCAGCGAAGCGAGTACGCCCGAGAACGGATTCGTCTTGAAGTCGAATTCCACCTCCGTGCCCGTGACGATATCCGCGGTATTAAATGTCGCCCCCGTTCCCTGATGGTCGAAGATCAAGGGACGACTGTTGTTCCCAGTCGCCTGCTGAAATTGGGCAAATGTTTCCCCGACCTGGGCGACAAGCGGAACCGGGAGGAAGACGCACAGAACGAGTAGACTTCTCAGGTGGCGCATGAAAAATTATGCCGTGGAGCTGGCGTTTGACCGGACAGGTCGCAGGAGTGGAAATAGGATTGGGGTTGGCAGCCGTCCGCACCAGTCATGAAGCGGGCAGCACAATAAAAGACACCGTCGCAGCAGGGTGACGACTAGCTGCCTGCGTGACATTTCGGTGACGAATTCGGAGTGGCTCGCGCCGCGGGCGTACCAGCGTCGAGTATTCCTGTACGAGCCCGCGATGGTCTCGTCGCCCCAAGGTCCCTGCGTTCACTCTTAAGTCACTCGTCGGATTTCCCTGGCGAAAACACCAGAGGATAGACGAAAGCGCACTCAAGCAGCGTTGGCTTCAGTCGCGGCCAACCGGCGCCGCAATCCAGCTCCGAGCAGGGTAACCACTCCCAGCATCAGGGCATACGTGCCCGGCTCCGGAATCGCGACCAATTGGACATTGAACGCCACCTGTTCCTGACCTCCACCGGATTTTACCCCACGAATCTGCCCCGAAAGCGTCCAGTCGAAGGTCGAAAGGTCGGTGTCCGAAGCGATCGAGGCGACATAGGAGCTGAGTGAGTTGTCGTAGAAGGCGGAGACATTGCCGATCGAACCAACAACCGTCGCGCCCGAAAACGTGACGTTCGACAAGTGCATCTCGGAGAGGGGCGCAAAAGCGCGGAGTTCAAAGTTGATGCCGTTGAAGAACTGATTGGGCAGCTCGCCATCGAGGTCTGCCTTGACGAAAGGCGACAGAAGGGCCGGGGCGAAGGTGCCCCAAGCTACCGTGCCACCCGCCGGCCCATTGACGTCGCTATTGTCGTATAACTTCCAGATAAGGCCCTGCGCCGCTCGATTCTCGAGGGAAAAGCGGAAAGTATCACCGGACAGCGCCGTCTGGTTGCCCAGGTCCAGGACCACAAAATCAGCCGGGGATGGCGGTCCTGGCTGCTCGTTGAAAATCGCCATATCCCAGTTGGTGTTGTCGAGACGATAGCGCGCGGTTGCAATGGCCGGCAACGGCATGGCGAGGTTGTTCAACAAGGCGGCGTTGCTCAAATTCACGGTCTGGGCTTCGAGCAGGGGCCCGGTGGCCATCGCAGTTGCCAAAATAAAGAGAACCGTAACGGAGCGGAGGATTCGGTGAAGCTGCATGGGAGGGCAAACGTTTGAAATTGTCGCTTGGTTCCAACGAGAACCGTGCTTGACTATAATGTCAGCGTAATGCTGCACCCCCGACTACTGGGGTAAGTGACATTTGGGTGACCAAACCAGACCCGGCTCGCAGCGCCGGCGCCAAGGGCCAACTTCTCCCAGTCCTATCCAGCACTTGACGCAGATCACCCACCATCACTCTTCGCCCCTGCCCGGCACTCACTGGTTGGTCTGTCACACCAAACCACGTTGCGAGAAGAAATTTTCCGCGCTCATGAACGCGGTGCATTTCGAGCACTACCTGCCGCTCGTCGAAAGCGTCCGCAGGTACGGACGGGACACCAAGCGATTCACCAAGCCGCTTTTTTCGGGATACGTATTCGCCCATGTTCCGGCCGACCAGCGGGCACTCGTCTACCAGCAGGATCTGCTCGTGCGAGCCATTCAGGTGACCGATGTAGCACGGTTTCTCCGGCAGATGGAGGATGTCCGCGCCATCGTCGCTTCCGGCGTCGCGTTCAGCGTCATCCCCTTGTTGACGGTGGGCCGAGAGGTGCGAGTGATCGGAGGTCCGCTTAACGGGTTGGTGGGCGTTGTGGACAACGCCACCCAACCCTCGGGGGTCGTGATCGCGGTTGACGTCCTGCAGAAGGGGCTGCTGGTCCGAGTGCCGGCGATGTACCTTCAACCGCTACCCTGATACCAACGTCCCTGGATATTTAGACTGTCATTGCGAGAAGCGAAGCGACGAAGCAATCGAGCTGGATCGCCACGGCGCGCTTCGCGCACCGCGAGATGAGAGTCGTCTACATTATATGGGCGATTGGTATGAGCGAGGGTGTTCGGAGGGGAATTCCGGATCCTACTTCCTACCCTCTCCCTGGAGCCGGTTCGCTGCCGCCGAAGTAGTCCCGGAAGAGTTTCTCGCTTTCGCCGTAGTACGCTTCTGCCGCACCCACCGACATGGCATTCATGACGGCCCCGAATACTGGCACGTTGGTGGCGGAGAGCCGCCGGGCGCACGCTTGGGCCGCGGACCTTTTCACGGTGTTGTACCGGATGGTGAAGATCACGCCGTCCATCAGGGGAAGTATATTAAGTGCGTCGCTCACCGCCCCCAGAGGCGGCGAATCGAACACGACCCGGTCATAGCGCCTGGATAACTCCGCCGCGAGCGTTTCGAACGCCTTGCTGTTGAGGAGATGAATGGGGTTCTTCGCGCGCCCTCCCACCGTGATCACGTCGAGATTGGCCTGCACGTTGCCGAAGATGATCTCATCGATTCCGGCGCCATCCTGACAGTAGCTCACGATTCCCTTGGCCGACGGAAGGCGAAACAAGTGCTGGAGGTTCGGCTTGCGCAGATCGCAATCAACGATCACCACGCGCTGGCCCTGCGACGCGAAAGTGAGAGCCAGATTCGAAGCCACGAAGGATTTTCCCTCACCCGGCAGAGTACTGGTGACCAGGAGCAGACGCGCGTCGCGGCTCTTTTCGTCAATGCGCAGGTTCGAGTAGATCGAGAGAAATGCCTCGATCGCGGGCCGGTCGGTGCCATTGGCGACAATCTGCGCCTTATCGGGCTGCTCCAAGCCATCAATCTTCGGCACGATTCCGATGAGCGGTACACCGACAAGTTTCTCGATGTCGAAAAGGGTGCGGACGCGGTCGTTGATCGCCGAGAGAAAGATCGCAAAAACCAAGCCGAGAAATATCCCGCCCAGCGCGCCCATGATCAGGTTGGTTGCGACTTTCGGCGAAACGGGCCTACCCGCCTCTACCGCGCGGTCGACGATCCGCGCGCTCTCGGTTTCGATCGTGCCCGTCACCGCGGTTTCCCGCATTCGGGCAAGCATCGACTCGAGTAACTGTTCGTTCACCCGAAAATCGCGAGCCAGATTGTCGTACTCAACGGAGGACTTGTCCAATTCGAGCGATTTCTGCTCCTGCCCGGTAAGCGCCTTGCGCGCCTCCTCGTCATTCCGCAGCGCATTCTCGTATTCCGATTTCACCGCCGAGACCGCCGCTGCAACGGCGGACGTCAGCTCGACGTTGATTTGCGCGAGAGCGTTGACTGCGTCGATCAGCCGCGGGTGCTTGTCCTTGTAGCGGTCACGAAGCTGCGTAACCAGGAGCTTCTGGGGGGTCATCTGCTGGATGAGCTGGGCAACCCTGGCTTGGCTCGCGATGACGGGCAGTTCGGTCAAGTCACGCTTCGCCTCGCTCCAGCTTTGCACCTGGTTCCAGCGCACCTCGGTCTCCTTCAAGCGAGCTCCGGATTGGGTGGCCATGGCACTCAGCGCCTTCAGTTTCTCGGTGACGATATCCTTGCTCTGCATCAGCGAGAGGTGGTTCCCCTTCTGACGAAATGCCTGCATGGCGTTCGCAATTTCGTCCACCCGCAGACGCTGCTGTTCGGCCCGATCCCTGAGTTCGTCCACGGCCTTCAACGACTCCTCGGTCCGAAGCCGGGAATTGTAGGCGATGTATTCGCTCGCATAGAGGTTGGCGATTCGTGCCGCGATCTTGGGATTGGGGTGGAGAACCTGGACATTCGTCATGAGGGTCATCCGCTGCGGGATGATCCGCCGACCGGAATAGATGACCGAAAGCGGACTGGGTGGCTCTCCACTCCCGCCCGTTGCAACCAGCAGCTTCACTTCCTCCGGTGTAAGTCGGGCTTCCACACTCTGCGCAATCGCCAGACTTTCCAGCAGCTTGATCTGCGTATTGAAGTCGGTTTCGCTCCCCACGGTGCTCTCGACCACCTCCACGGTGCGCAACACCTGCGCGCCCCGCTTCAAAACTTGGATCGTCACCACCCCGCTATACAACGGTGTGGTGCGATAGGAGTAGACCGCGGTGGCAATCAGCGTGATCGCGAACACGGCGACCGCATACCACTTCCGCTCCAAGACCATCAGCAGGTAATGGCTGAAATTCAGCCCTTCGCCGGCTTCTTCCGGCTCATCTTCGACATTCGCGGGATAGGTCATCGCAAGGATACGGGAGCAAGGCAGATCATGGGAGACGAAAGTCGCACGTGGTTCAGAGGAGACGCTCGGCCACGGAAATGATGTCGCCGTCCTTCACCGTCCACTGGTTGCCCTTGTCTCCGCTCATCATGAGTTCCGCGTTGATCGTATAGTTCACCGTTCGTCCGTCCGGCAGATTGCGCGTTAGACTGACCGTTTTGAGATTCGCCAGCCGGGAGAAACCTCCAGAGCGCGCGATCACATCAAGCAGGGTCAAGGTTCGTTCGGGCGGAATGACAACGGTTCCTGGTGACGAAACTGCACCAAGGACCGTCACCGTACGCTGGGCATACTCCATGATCGTTACATTCACCTGGGGATTGACAAGATAGTCTTTCCGGAAGAGGTCGGCGATCAGGAGTTCGACTTCGCGCACCGTGCGGTCCCTGACCTCCACCGGTCCGACCAGCGCAAGCACAATCCTGGAATCCTGCGAGACCCGCAGCTCCCGGTCCAGCTCCGGTTCCTGAAAAAACTGCACCCGGATCAGGTCCATTGGCTGCAGCCGATACGACGATGTCCGCGCCACCGGCTGCGTCGGGGCAGCTGGAGCCGACGCGCCCCACAACGTGCCGGTGACGAGGCCCAGAACAATGTAGACAAAGAATAACCGCATCAGAATTGGAATCCGACCAGGATGCTAAAGACGTTGCTGGTGAAATCGAAGGCCGCGTCGTTGGAACGATTGCGGCGCTGCGTCCACGCGGCCGTGAGGCGCATCCACGAAGTGACGATATACGTGGCGCTCAAGTTGTAGTCCTGGTAGGAATCCTCCCGGACTCCGTCGACCAGCACTCCCGGCGTCGCCACAAAAACCCTGGGGCCGTAGTCGATCGATCGATAGGAAATCCCGCCGGCAAACTGCCAGTGAAGACTTGGTGCCGTGGCGAATCCGAGCGAATAGCTACTGCTGCGCAGGGATTCGCCGGAAGCGCTGGAAAGAAAATCGCGGGAGAGCCCGAGCGTCATGCTCGTCTTGGCCGTGGCCTGATAATCAAACGACCCGTCGAAGCCCCAGAAACCCTCGGAAAGTCCACGGGCAAAATCGCGCGTGCGGTAACCGACGCTGAAGTTGGAGCCCAACTTTTCGGTCAG
>CAYVDZ010000230.1:0-1438 GCA_964450575.1 uncultured Opitutus sp. | reverse complement strand
GCACTGGGCCCGGCGTCGTTCGCGTAGTCGGTAAAAGCGACCTCGTAGCTCAACCGGCCTCCCGCGCGGGATCTTTGCCCAAACTTCAGTTCCACTCCGGGACTCACAGCCGTGATGGTTTCCGACCTTTCATCCTTGTTCTGGAGAAAGATATTCGAGTCGTGGCTCACACTGACGAGACCGGTGAACGCAATGCTGTGATTCCTGCCCAACTGCACGCGCCCGCCACCGGAACCTGCGTTCGCCAAGGCGATGTCGTTGACCCTAGCCTCCATTGCCGCGTCACCCAGGCCGGCGAAGGCCGCTTCCCGTTCACTCCCGCCGCCGGCCGCCCGCCGGGCCCCGGCGAAGGCTACGGCGCGAATCCGCGCCGACGCGCCATCAAGAGCCGCAACCGGCGGAGCATAGGCCGCGGCACGGGCGATGGTGTCGGTGAATTGTGGCGCCGCCGCCACCGCCGCCGCCACGGTTTCCAGCACCGTTTTGAGCAAGACATCGGGCGATCTCGATTCGCGTCCGATCCGGACGATCACCTCCCTGATCAGCTCGGAGATCCTTTTCTCCTTTCGCACGCGCGCGAGGCTCGGAGAATCGGCGATGGTCCCAACCTCAAAGGCCAGATCGCCACCCGGCCTGGTGTTCGATGCGGCCAGCGCGGGCGCCGGCTCCGGCTCCGCCGCCGACATCGACACCGGATCAGCGGCAGCGAGCCCGGCTCCCATCGCGGCCCAGACCCGCCGCGCCCGGATCCCAACCAGCCATACGGCGATTGAGTCAAAAACGCGGATTGCACCCGGGGAGCATGGTGCGACGAGACGATGAAATTTCCGATTCAAGAGGGACAAGCTCCAATCATAGCCTGGCTATATTGCGACGGCGCTTCGAACCGGTGACAAGGCAGTGACAACTTGCGGTGGGGCGCGGCGCGATCACGGATTCCCTGGAAAGCTCTGCGTGTGCAATCGCTCGATCTCGGTTCGCAGCCGGCTGAGCTCCGCCTGCGAGGCGTGCAGCCAGCGGTTCTCCTCAGCGAGTTTGACGATCGTCCGGCGCATGATTTCGATGCGCTTCGCCTGTTCGGGGCTCGGCTCCGCCGGGGGCGGGGGCGCCGCCAAGGCCGCGTTGAATCGTTCGCGATCCTGCATGGTCCGCAACTGGCTGCTCACCTGGAGCAGGCGAAGATTGGCTCGCAGCGACTCCTGATTCAGCCGCCGGTTGTCGAAGATGAGCCGGACAATCCGCGGATCATCCAGCGCCATCTGCTGGATCGACACTTCGCCGCTCGGCGCCGCGGCGACGCCCGACTGCGCTGGCGGCGGCGCAGACCCCTCGGCGGTCAGCGGCTGCGCCGTCGCCGCCGATTCCGCGACCGGTGGAACCGGAACCGTGGCAAAGACTGGGACCTGCTCGTAGGCCGCTGGAGTCGGCTCTCCCGGAC
>CAYVDZ010000229.1:0-7677 GCA_964450575.1 uncultured Opitutus sp. | reverse complement strand
TGGATCAGTTGAACAAGACGCGGGGAGGCGCCGTGGTGCAGCACGGGCACCAGCTTGCCAAACGCCGCCCGATTTCCTAAATCCCCACTTATGCCCATCTACGAGTATTACTGTCCGGATAATCATACGATTTATCAGTTCTACGCGAAGACGATGGCGCAGGGCCAAACGCTTCCCGCGTGCCCGGCGAACCAGAGTTATCGCATGAAAAAACTGGTCTCCGCGTTTGCGATTACGAGCGGAGGAGGAAGCGATGAATCGACTGAGCCAAAGCCGGCTGCGGAAACAGAGGACCCGCGGATGGAAGCGGCACTGGACAGTATGGAGAAGGAGTTTGCGGGAGTGGATGAGAACGATCCGAAGGCCATGGCACGCATGATGCGGAAAATGGCCGACCTCACGGGTGAGAAAATGGACACGCAAATGGAAGAGGTGGTGCGCAAACTCGAGGAAGGCGCGGATCCGGAATCGCTCGAAGATCAGCTGGGCGGCTCCGATGATTTCGAAGGGGATGGCGGAGGGACGGGGGAAGATGCGAGTGAGTTCGAGAAGAAGGATCCGAAGGAGCCAAGGCATCGGTTCCGGGTACGCCGAGCCGCCCCGCGGCGCGACCCGCAGCTCTACGATTTTGCGTAGATGGTGTAGTGTCACTTATTACGTGACACGATGCGGGTCGGCGGGCGAGGCGCTTCTGCGTGAGTAGCTTGGCAACAAGCCAATCGGCACTCACCGCCAACGGTGAGAGCGATTTGATTTACATCGGCGACCGCGCTGTGAGTTACTCGGGGTGCATGTCTTCTCCTGAACTTTTCGCCCGCATCAAGTCAGCCAAGCAGATAGTCCTGGCGCAAACCGAGCTCATGCACCGCGAGTTTGGACGCGCCGAAAGCAAATGGAAATACGACGGCACCCGGGTGACCGCGGTCGATGTGGCCATTTCCGAGAACATTTTCCGCGACCTTGAGGCTCAGTTTCCGACCGACCAATTCTTCAGCGAAGAACTGGCCGAGACGGATGATCCGATCCCGGTTACGGCGCGCTTTTCGTGGGTGCTGGATCCGATCGATGGCACGAATAACTTCGCCCTCGGCATTCCCCATTGCGCGATCTCGCTCGCGATCTGCGAACACGGTGAGCCGGTTTACGGGGTGGTCTATGACTTGAGCCGGCGCACGCTCATGCATGGCGGACCTGGTTTCGGAATGTTTGACGGCGTGAAGGAAACACGCGTGAGCACGGCGGTCACGTCACGAGAGACCCTCGTCGGCTTCCACAGCCCGTTTGATAAAACGCTCCTGCCGATGGCCACGGGAGTGCTATCCCGGTTCAAGATCCGTGGCCTTGGGAGCGCAACACTCCACCTCGCTTACGTCGCGGCGGGCATCCTGGATGGATGTGTCGACTTCAACGTTAAAATCTGGGACCTGGCCGCAGCAATTCCGCTGGTGCGTGCCGCCGGCGGTCAGATTCAATTTCTGAATGGCGAACAACTTCCCATGCGCCAATTCAACCTCAAGATGGGCCGCATCATCTACGTGGCGGGAAACCCGGCGATGTGCCGCGAGCTGCGCGAGCTGATGAGCCGAAAGACAGGATTCGCCACCGCTTGAGGCGGGTACCAACCGGGTGGCGCATGGCGCGGCTCCTTTGCGCCGCGCCAGCCGGTTCGCGGCACCTGCCTCCTTCGATCCCAAGCCCGGCCTGGCGGCCACGCCGGGACGCGGAGACTTCGGAAGGCCCCGGACTAAACCTGATAGGTCTGCAGCGGTACGGGATCGAGCACGCTCGCATTCGGCATTTTCTCCGAAAGCTGTGCCATGAACCAGGCCCGAGCTGCGGGGTCGCCGTGAGTGAGCACGACGCTGCGCGCGTTGGTTTGAACGGCGAACTCCACCAGCTCTTCACGGTCGGCATGGCCGCTGAGTTCGAAGCGTTCGACGTGGGCCTTGATTTTCTGATTCACATTCACCGCGGAGAAGAGGAAGTCATCCCCGGGGTGTGCGGCCAGCAACTGACCTCCGGGAGTGTCCGGATCACAATACCCAATGAAAGCGATCATGTTGCGCGCGTGCCCCACCAGTCCCGAGGCAAGGGCGTAACTCGGCGTTTTCTCCACCATCATGCCTGAGCTTACAACGTAAAGGGCGTTCTGTTTCGGATCTTCGCCGGGATTAATTTTCCGGGCCGTGGGCTGCACTTTCAGATCCTTGAGGATCTGTCGGTTGAAATTGACGTGCTTGGTTTTCCGTGAGATCTCATCGAAATAGTCGGCCAGATCCATCCCCAGCCCGCCGGCAAATATCGGGCAGTCGACCAAGCGGCCGAACTTGCGGGCATCGTGCAAAATCGCGAAGAGTTCCTGCATGCGTCCGAGGGCGAACACCGGAATCAGCATCGAGCCGCCACGTTGAATGGTGTCGTTGATCGCCTGAATGAGGCGCGCGACTTCATTGCGGCGTTCCTTGCCCATCGGTCGCTCGGTCGTGCCCCGGGTGGTCTCGGTAATCAGCGTGTCAAAATGTCCCGAGGGAAACTTGGCGCCCTCGAGGGTTCGCTGCGCGTCGAAAAGCACGTCCCCAGTGAAGAAGATCTTCCGGTGTTTGTAATGAATCTCCACTCCGGCGGCGCCGGCCACGTGGCCCGCTTGGTGAAAAGTAATTTCAACGTCGTCCTTCGCGCCGCGGAAATGCTTCGCCATTCCAAACGGCAGCCCCGTGAGCCGCTTCCCGATCCGATCGACCTCGTCATGCGTAAACAAGGGATAGTCCGGAATATTCGCGTCCTCGCGCTGCTTCAGCATCACGTTGGCAGAGTTGTGCAGCATGCGCTCGATCAACATCCGGCTCGAGAGCGTCATGATCACGGGCGTATTCGGATGCTCCCTCATCACCACGGGCAGACTGCCGATGTGATCGAGGTGACAGTGCGTGATGATGATCAGGTCGAGGGTGACGCCGCGAAGAGGAGTCAGATCCGGTGTGGCGGCGCGGCCCACCCGTTTGGGGTGCAAGCCGCAATCAACGAGAATGTTGAGGTCGCCCAACTGGATGAACAACGAATTGGCACCAATGCCGCCGTCGCGGTTCAGATCGATAAGCTTCATGAACGGGTCAGAAAGAACGGAGGAAGGAAGGAGAACGAGAAAGAAGTTTGGAATCAACCACCCCGGACTGAGGAGGGCGCTGATTCGAGGCGTCAACCGGCGCTCGCGAAATCACACCCGTTTGGTGCGGCGCTGATTCGAATCCGGGCGCCTTCAGACGCGGAATCGACCACGCGTTCACGCCGTTTCAGGGCGGGGGATGTTCATCTCAAACGGAGGCAGGATGACATGCACTTTATTTCCCAGTTCGTCGACCCCGTGAAAACTGCCGTGGGCGGACGCATCGGCGCCAGTCACATGATAGCTGTTGTAGGAAAACTGTTCTCCCGGAGCCAACTGTGGCGTTTCGCCCACGATCCGATCGCCTTCGATCACCAGCCGGGTGCCGTCGGCGTGTTGGACGACCCATTTCCGACCCAGCAGGGTGATGGAGCGGTCGGAGCCGTTGCGGATGGAAACGAAATAAACGAAGGCATGCGGCTTGTCCGCAGGAAGACTGGCGCCGCCATGGTGGTAGCAGAGTTTGTCGAGTGAAGCCTTGAGACCAGGCAGTTCGCGGGAGCAGGGCACAGGCGACACCCAATCCAGAAATCGGAAATCTGAAAGCGGGAAACATGCGTTTCCGCTTTTCGCCTTCCGAGTTTCGCCTTTGATCGCAATGCATGGCCAAACTCGCGCTCCTCTCTGTCTCCGACAAAACCGGCCTGGCTGAATTCGCCACGGCACTCGTGCAGCAGCACGGCTACACCCTGCTTTCCACCGGGGGAACCGCGAAGCTCCTCGCCGAGAAAGGACTGCCGGTCACCGAGGTGAGCCAGCACACCGGGTTCCCCGAAATCATGGAAGGGCGCGTCAAGACGCTCCACCCGAAGATTCACGGCGGCCTCCTGTGTCGACGGGACAAGCCGGATCACCTGGCGCAGGCTCAGCAAAACAACATCGCCCTGATCGATCTCGTCGTCGTCAACCTGTACCCATTTGAGGAAACGGTCGCCAAGCCGAACGTTCACTTTGAAGAGGCCATTGAAAATATCGACATTGGCGGCCCGTCGATGCTACGCAGCGCAGCAAAGAACCACGAAAGCGTGAGCGTCGTATGTGATCCCGCCGATTATGGAGCGGTGCTCGAAGCGCTGACCGCCGAGACGGTGGAACCCGCGAAAATCGCCGAGCTTCGTCGCAAACTCGCGCTGAAGGTTTTTCAACGCACCGCCAGCTACGATGCCGCGATTGCACGGTATCTGGAACTACAGGCGGCGGAGCCCGATTTGGAGGCGATGAGTGGATTTCCAGCCACCTTAACCCGCACTTGGAAGAAGGCTCAGTCCCTACGTTATGGCGAGAATCCGCATCAGAAGGCCGCGCTCTACGGCACGTTTCACGAGCACTTCTCGCAGCTCCAAGGCAAGGAGCTCTCGTATAATAACATTCTGGATATCACGGCGGCGACCTACCTGATCGGCGAATTCGAACGGCCGACCGTTGCGATTCTCAAACACACCAATCCGTGCGGCGTGGGCAGTGCGGATTCGTTGATCGAGGCGTGGGAGAAAGCGTACGCCACCGATCGGCAAGCTCCCTTTGGCGGCATCATCGTCGTCAATCAGACGCTCGACGGAATCCTCGCGAAAGCGATCGCGGAGATCTTTACGGAGGTGATCATCGCGCCCCGTTTCAGCGATGAAGCCAT
The DNA here is from genome assembly GCA_964450575.1 of uncultured Opitutus sp. Lineage (GTDB taxonomy): Bacteria > Verrucomicrobiota > Verrucomicrobiia > Opitutales > Opitutaceae > ER46. The sequence goes on along the minus strand of CAYVDZ010000229.1, from coordinate 2,884 downwards.
GGAAATCCTCGCGAAGAAGAAGAACCTTCGCCTCATGATCGGGAAGGGGGGGATCGGCGCGGATGCCTTGCAGGAAATTCGCTCAGTCGTCGGCGGCGTGCTGGTACAGGATCGCGATCGCACCCTCGGCAATGTGCGCGAGTTCAAGGTGGTCACGAAACGGGAGCCGACGGCGGATGAGTGGGCAGCGATGATGTTTGGCTGGAAAGTCGGCAAACACGTTAAGTCCAACTCGATTGTTTACTGTCGCGGAGAGCAGACGCTTGGCGTGGGAGCAGGCCAGATGGCCCGCGTCGATAGTTCGCGCATCGCCGTTTGGAAAGCCGGGGAAGCGGGCCTTGACCTGCGCGGCTCCGTGGTGGCAAGCGAAGCGCTTTTTCCCTTCCCCGACGGCCTGATCGCCGCAGCGGATGCCGGTGCAACGGCGGCGATTCAACCCGGTGGAGCAATTCGTGATGCCGAGGTGATTGCGGCGGCCGACGCCCGCGGCATGGCGATGGTCTTTACCGCAAGTCGGCACTTTAAACATTAAGAGGCGTCCGTTAGGATTCTTTCTCTGAGTCATAACGTCCCTTCCAAATGAAACGCATCTCCCTATCCCTGCTCGCGGCGGTCCTCATGTTGGCCGGTTGCTATACCAATCCGGTCACGGGCCGGAGGTCGCTGGTTTTGTTATCGGAAGGGGAGGAGGTTTCGCTCGGAGCGCAGTCGTTTCAGGCGATTCGCGAAAAGGAGAAGGTGTCGACGGATGCGGGCGCGATCGCGCGGGTGAATCGCGTGGGGCAGCGAATCGCGCAGGCCGTGGGCAATGAGTTGCCGGACGCGAAGTGGGAATTTGTGGTTTTTGAGTCTAAGGACGCGAATGCCTTTGCGCTGCCCGGAGGCAAAGTCGGGGTTTACACAGGATTGCTGCGCCTCGCCGAAAGTGATGCCGAACTCGCCGCGGTGATCGGTCACGAAATTGGCCATGTGATCGCTCGCCATGGGGCCGAGCGCATGTCGGAGGCGATGGTGATTGCGGGGGTAGGGGCGGTGGGATCGGCCGTGGTGGACACGAAAACGCAGGACCCGCAGATGCGACAGATGTTTGAACTGGCATATGGCGGCCTCGCGACCGTCGGCCGTGTGCTGCCCCACTCTCGGAATAACGAGAGTGAATCGGACCGCATGGGCGCGATCTACGCGGCGCGGGCTGGTTACGATCCGCGGGCGGCGATCACCTTCTGGCAGAAGATGGTCGCACAGAAACAGGCCGGCGGAGCGGCGGCAGGGGGCGCGTTGTCCGCGTTGCTGTCCACCCATCCGGCAGACGAGAAACGCATCGCCGATTTAAAGGCGCTGATGCCACAAGTGATGCCGATCTACGAACAGAACCGCGGCCGGTATTCGAACTAATCCGAGGCCGCGGTGATCGCGGAAAATCTCTCGAAGGGGACATCAACTTTCGCGGGCGAAGGACGGGACGATAAGGGTTGAGGCATCGGACTTCAGTGGAGGCTGATTTTGGGCATAGCCGGTGGAACCTCTGTCCAACAAAAGCCCACGATGCGTCGAGAGGATGCTTTTCCGATTGGCGCCCGTCACCGTGATACGCCACGCTGGGCTGATGTTTGACCCTGTTGAAAAGCTGAAGGAGTTCATCCGCCATCCCAGCGTCTCGGCCGATTCCTCGTGTCGCGAGGGAATGAGGGGCGCGCAGGAGTTTGTCGCCACGCTGCTCCGTTCTATGAATTTTACGGTCGAGGTCGTTTCGACCGGGTTGCACCCGATCATACTGGCGCGGCGGGAAGGCGAGGCCAGCTGGCCACATGTCGTGATCTATGGACACTATGACGTCCAGCCGGCGGACCCACTGAATCTATGGAAGACGCCCGCGTTTGAACCGACGATTATCGGCAATCGGATTTATGGCCGGGGCGCGGCTGATAACAAAGGGCCGTTGCTCACGAATATCGCGGCCATTGCCCAGTTGCTGGAGGAAGATCCCCAACTGCCGCTCCGCATCACCTTTCTCATCGAGGGAGAGGAAGAGATGGGGAGTCCGAGTTTCCCCAAGTTTCTGGAACGTTATGCTGAAACGCTGCGTGGTGCGGACTTTGTCTATCTTTCCGACACGGCGCTCCCGAATGAAAACCAGGTGGTGATTACCTGCGGTCTGCGCGGTCTCACGTTGTTTGACGTCCACGTGACCGGGCCGAAGGGCGATCTTCATTCCGGCCTGCATGGCGGCGTATTAAGAAACCCGATTCAAGCGCTCGCCGAAATTCTTGCCACGCTCCACACGCCAGAGGGTCTGGTGAACGTGCCGGGCTTTTATGACGCGGTGCTCGATGTCCACCCGTGGGAGCGGGAGGAGTTGAAAAAACTGGGCGCGGACGAGAAAGCCTATGCGCAGTTTCTAGGGATCGACACGTTTTATACGACGCCGGGATTTACGCCGTTTGAGTCGTCACGGTTTCAACCCACGCTTGAAATCAATGGAATCGGCGGCGGCTACCAAGGGGAGGGGACCAAGACCGTGATTCCGAGCAAGGCGTTCGCGAAGATCAGTTGTCGCCTGGTACCGAATCAAGTGCCGGACACGGTCAAGCGCCTCGTGATCGACGCAATCAAAGCGCGTGCGCCGAAAGGCGTGACGCTGGAATTTGTCGACCAGCACAAGGGCGACCCGTACGTCGTGGTGCCGCCGGATCGTTCGAATACGCCACCGAATCAATCGCCGGTACTTGCCCGCGCCTTTCACGCGGCGGATAAGGCGGTCGCCGAAGTCTGGGGACGCCCTCCGGTGTATCTCCGCGAGGGCGGAAGTGTCCCGATCATCGCAGATATCAAGCGCGTGACCGGACTCGATTCAGTGATGTTCGGTTTGTTCCTTCCCGAGGAT
>CAYVDZ010000228.1:6349-7677 GCA_964450575.1 uncultured Opitutus sp. | reverse complement strand
AAGACTAGTCATTTGACGTCGCCACGTCTATGGAAGATCAACCCGCTTTTGTATCGATCCGTCCCACGCATGATCCACGCTCGAGACTACCGCGACCCTTTTACCGGCGTGGGCCGCCGCCTTTCCGGCGATTCCACGGCGGCCACCGATTTTTTGATTCATGAGGCGGGATGTCTGCGGTATCGAGACTGGAACCATCACGCTATAGTCAGCCCCTACTGGCGGTTACATTACAATTTTGGGTCGGGTAACAGTGTGATTTGCGATCAGGTTGCTTATCCGTTGCTACCTGGGGTCGCCGTGTTGACGCCGGCGGGCGTTCGAATCGATACGTCCGGCCCGCAGGTGCGATTGCACACCTGGATTCATTTCACGCCCACCCGCGGCTATCGACTACCCCAAAAAGCGCCGATATCGGTGCAGTTGACCGCGTCCCTGCGTTCGCTCCTGCGCGCGGTGGCGGCGGAATTTCGCTCGAACCCGGTGGGCGCAAATGCGGCCCGGCTCCATCATTTGAGTCAGGCTCTGTTGCATGGCGTTTTTGCCGGGATCGATCCTGGACTTTACCGAAGTCTTCCTGCGGGGCTCAGTAAACTCCTTAACCGGATTGAAGAACATCCGGAGAATGACCTGACCTTGGTGGCGTTGGCGCGCCTGGCGGGAAAGAGTCGGTCGCGTTTTGCGGTCTGGTTCAAGGCAGCGGTTGACGAAACCCCTGCGCAGTATGTCCAGAAGCTGCGAATTCGGATTGCGGCGACGCGTCTGGGATTTAGCGAGGAGAGCGTCGAGCAGATCGCGGCGGCAACCGGGTTTGCCAACCGGCAGCATTTTACGCGGGTCTTTTCGTCCTTGATGGGAATCGGCCCCGGCGCGTACCGCCGGCTGCACCGGCAAGCGTAAGCACGAAGCTTAGTAGGGATTGGTCGATCCACTAGTGTTGTTAACAATGAGCATCTTTGCCGTTGAACTGCGCGAAGAACGATGAAAATTGAATACATGCGGATAAAGCTCGTCGCCAATCTCCAGGAACAAGTCGCCGGTCAGTTACGACGTCGCATTCTCTCAGGCCAACTGGTCGCGGGGACCCCGGTACGAGAGCAAGAGTTGGCCAATGAGTTTGGGATCAGTCGTGGACCGATTCGGGACGCGCTGTTGACCCTGACCAAGGAGGGTTTGCTCGTGGCCCGGCCGAACGTAGGAGTCCGCGTGGCAGCAGAACCCTCACCCTTTAAGCGCAATGTGATTGTTCGTCTCCGCCGGGAGGTGGAGGGAGCCGCATTGATGGGCTGGTTTGAGCGCAAGGATCCGGCGCTGCTCGAGGCCATCGA
>CAYVDZ010000228.1:4540-6249 GCA_964450575.1 uncultured Opitutus sp. | reverse complement strand
AGGAATTGCTCGAGTCGCTGCGCCGCGTCCCCTTCAGTGAGGCAACGGAGCGACGCGTCGGCTTCGACCACCGCTGCTTCCTCGAGCGTGCTGAGGTTACAGGTCCCGAGAATGTGCTTCATTTCCTTGACCGCGACGCGACTGTTCTGACCGATTTCGTTCACGAGAAACTGCAAATGGGAGTGCAAGGCTTCGGAATCTCCCTGCCAATCCGCGAGCCCGATTTTAACGGCTTCGGCGGCATCGACCATCCGACCGGTGAAGCAGAGTTCCTTGGCTCTAGCCAGTCCCACGCGTCGCACTAGCCGGTAACAACCACCCCAGCCGGTTACCAGCCCGAGCTTAGCTTCGGACTGCGCAAAGCGGGCGTTTGACGACGCGATGATGAGGTCGCAGGCCATGGCCAGTTCCAAGCCGCCGCCCATGGCATAGCCTTCCACTTTGGCGATGACAGGGACAGGGAGCGCTTCCAGCTGGTTCATAATCTGGTGACCGCGATGAATCCAGGGGACGATCGATTCTCCGTTGATTTCCGCCATCACGTTCAAATTGGCGCCGGCGCAAAAGAACTTCGGTGAGGCGCTTTGCACCACGACGGCCACCAGCCTCGACGACTGGGTGGACACATCAGCGAGTGTTTGTTCCAAACGCGCGATCACTTGGTGATCGAGGGTGGGCGGCTTGCCGGAGGGAGGATGAAGAGTGAGGTAGCAGACCTCGCCGTCATAATGGGTGACGATTTCCGTGATCATGGGGCGGGGGAATAGGCTTTGGGGAGGCAGGATAGGGCGCGCTGCGCATCGGCATACGGCTTGATCACAGGGAGGGTGTCAAACAGTTGTTGACAAAATACAATCAGCTTGCAGCGTCCCCTCGCACATGAAAATGGACTCAGCCTTGAGCGGGATTCGGATCATCGATTTCAGCCACGTTTTTCAAGGTCCGGTGGGTACGCAGTTACTCGCTGATTACGGAGCGGATGTAATCAAGGTTGAGAGGCCGGGATCGGGCGACTGGAGCCGGCGGTGGGGGCCGTTCGTCCAAGGTGTCAGTCTGCCCTTCGCCGGTCTCAATCGCAACAAGCGGAGTCTCGCAGTCGATGTGAAAACGACCGCGGGCAAGGAGATTGTCCACCGGCTCGTGAAGGATGCCGATGTGGTCGTGCACAACTTCCGCTCCGGGGTGATGGAGAAATTGGGTTTCTCCTTTGACGAACTGGCGCGGGTGAACCCGCGGCTGGTGTATGCGTGGTCGAGCGGCTGGGGCGACCAGGGTCCATCGGCGGATCGGGCACGGGGCGGCCACGACTTGATGGCGCGGGCGGAGGCGGGATGGTTTATACAGCCTGATCCCGCCAAGGCACCGTTTCCGGCGGGAATTTCGGCGGATTACGCGGCGGGATTGATGCTCAATCAGGGAATTTTGATGGCCCTGCTGGCCCGCGAGCGAACCGGGGTGGGGCAGCGGGTCACGACCGATCTGCTCAGTGTCGCGTTCCATGCTCATTCCTGGGAAGGACCGGCGGAACTCAATGCGGACCGCATCACCGAGGCTTCGGGCGTCAATGCGAACGAGGGCATCATCGACAAGGCCTTTGCCACGCGGGACGGTTATATTGAGATTTCCCCGGTTTTTTCCGAAAATTCCCTGCGCGATATTTCCGTGGCGATTGGGATCTCGGATTTGTCGGCCGAGCCGCGGTTCGCAAC
>CAYVDZ010000228.1:2310-4440 GCA_964450575.1 uncultured Opitutus sp. | reverse complement strand
CTGTTGCCGATAGCCCACCTGGCGTTCATTGGGGAGTAGTAGCGGCGATTGGCTTTGGCGCCATGGCGCGGGCTTTAGTGTTTGGCGGCGTCTTTGCACGTTACCCAATGTGGATTTTTTTTGACCGTGGCTAATTCCGACTCAGTCTGATGACAAACGACAAAGCCGTCAAATTAGTCGAGGAGGACAGGCCGTGTCGAACGTCGAGACAATCCAGCAACGCCTCGCGGCGGAGGCCTGATCTTCATTCTCTCGCGCCCAGTTTAATTATACTGAATCGTTTCTGATTGATTACCCTTATGCAACGTTTGAATCACCTCTTCATTGGCGTCGTTATCATGCAGATCCTTGCCCTTGGGCGGGTGCAGGCGGCACAAGCGGTACGTCCTCCCAATTTCATCGTGATTATGACGGACGATCAGGGGTACTGGGATCTGGGGAGCTCGGGTAACCCGCATATTGATACGCCGAATCTCGATAAACTCGCGGCCGAAAGCGTAACGTTTTCGCGCTATTATGTCGCTCCGGTGTGTTCGCCTACGCGCGCGGGAATGATGACTGGACGGTATGCCTTCCGCACCGGGCTGTATAACACGCGCTTTGGTGGGGATACCGTCGGTCGCAACGAGGTGATGCTTCCTGAATTGCTGCGGGAACAGGGGTATCGGACCGGACTGTTTGGGAAATGGCACTTGGGGCGCTATTTTGGGTACCAGCCGCACCAGCGCGGATTTGATGAGTTTCTCGGTCACTATCAAGGACACATCGAACAGTACGAGTTCGCCCGGCAGCTGGTGTACAACGGCGAACCCGTCGAAAGCCGCGGTTATGTGACTGATCTGGTCACCGACGCCGCGATCGAGTTCATCGATCAAGCCCGAACGGGAACCCGCCCGTTCTTTTGTTATCTTGCATATAGTGCTCCGCACTCGCCTTTCCAGCTCGACACGTCTCACGCCCATCAACCCCGCGGCGATGCCATGATTGAGAAATATCTGAAGCGCGGGTTGCCGCTGCAGCAGGCCCGAATCTATGGCATGGTGGAGCGGATTGACGAGAACGTGGGGCGCCTACTCGCGCATCTGGATGCGAGTGGTCTGGCTCGCGAGACCGTGGTGTTATTCATGAGCGACAACGGCGGGGTTAGCAAATTCTGGACGGGGGAACTGCGGGGCTTCAAAGCGTCCGTTTACGAGGGTGGCGTACGCTCGCCGCTGTTTGTCCGGTGGCCGGGCCGGTTCCCCGCCGGTGGGATCGTCGAAGGGCAGGCGTCTCATGTGGACCTGTTGCCGACGCTCTGTGAACTGGCGGGGGCGAAAGTCCCGGCGGATCGCACCCTCGATGGGCGCAGCCTCGTGCCGCTGTTGCAGGCCGGCAAGGGTGACCGTCATCATGAATTCGTTTACCACACGTGGAATCGTTTTCTGCCGAGCCCGGACACAAACTGGGCTATCAGCGACCAACGATTCAAGCTCGTGGGAGCAGGGGCCACCCGGGCGAAGGCCGGACCGCCCTGGAGCCTCTTCGATCTGGAGGCGGATCCTGGTGAGACCAAGGATATCGCACTCGCGCATCCGGCCAAGGTGAAGGCGTTGCGGGCGGAATTTGAACGCTGGTTTGCGGACGTCACCCGGGGCGCGAACTTCAAGCCGGTATCCATTCCGGTCGGTCATGCCGAGGAGAACCCGGTTGAATTACAGCCGAGCTGGGCCACGACCAACGGTGCGAATGTGAAGTATGTTTTTGACGCATACGACTGGGACACCATCGAGGGCTGGACCCAAGTCGGCGAGGGGGCCGAGTGGTCGATCGACGTGGTCGCCGCCGGCACCTATGCGCTTGCCTTGGACTATGGCTGCAGCGCCGCCAGTGTGGGCGGGCGGCTGAAGGTGAGCTGCGGTGACTCCACGGTGTATTTTGCGCCCAAATCGACGGGCACTCCCAACGTCTTCCGGCGGGCCGTTGTCGGTACCCTTACGCTAACCAAGGGTCCCGCGACCGTGCGTGCCGAAATCGCCGCGACGCAAGGAAACGAGGTGCTGCGGCTCAACCGTCTCTGGCTGCGCAAGCTCGATCCGTCCGGCCCATGATAGATACTTCCCGTGGCCAATCGCTTCGTGCGTTGCTGGC
>CAYVDZ010000228.1:0-2210 GCA_964450575.1 uncultured Opitutus sp. | reverse complement strand
CCGACGAGCATGGATCCGTCGGCCAGGAATGCCATTTGCAGCACGGCGGATTGCAATCCGCGTACGAATGGAAAACAGGCGCCTTGATACTCGCCGTTCACCTTTTCCAAAAACACGCGATTAATCAGGGCCATGGTGAAGTCGCCGACGAAAAGTTGGCCACCAAAAGGACCGAAGGCTCCTCCCGTTTGATCGCACACGATTCCCGTCGCGCTCTGCCCCATCTTGACATAAGGAAACCACACTGCCGGCAGGGCGAAGCCGGGGATTTGTTCAGCGGCCCTCACCATAGTGACATCTTGCGGGAGTTCGCCCGGATCGCGCACCGGCGACTCGGGTCGGCGGGTGTCGCGGATCGAATCGGCGTGTCCGAAAAACTTCCCTTCGCGCAAATGGAGTAAGGGACAGGTTCCCCACCAGTTACCCTGCTGATCCGTGGCGAACACGTCACCCTCCGCATTGACGCCGATACCAAAGGGAGAACGGAGGCCCGCGGCCATCGGCTCTAGTTTCCCTCCCGGCTTCTGACGCATGGCCCATCCCCGCCAGAGCGGATCGCCCATCCGGTTGCCCGGCAGGTTGAGCTTGGTGCCGATGGTCACGTTCAGCGTTACCCAGAGATTACCGTCCCCGTCGAAGACCGGTCCGTAGGCGTATTCGTGATAATTTCCCGAAATTCCCCAACCCTTGGCGGCGGTGGAATAGCGGTCCGCGACCCCGTCCCCGTTGCGATCTTCCAGCCGGGTAACCTCGCTGCGCTGGGTGGTATAGAGCGCTCCCTCGTGCCACGTCAGCCCAAGGGGCTCATGCAGGCCGCCCGCGAAGAGAGTAAGGTCCGGCTTTGCCGGATCGCCCGTGGGGTTATTTAAGAGCCACACTTCACCCTTGCGGATGGCGATGGCGGCCCGCCCATCCGGCAACACCGCTATCCCGCTCGCCTCGAGTTTTAGCTCGGGAGGAAGCGTATAGCTGCTGCGTTTATAAAATGCGTCGGTTGGAGCGACACCGTCGCTGGCGTGCGCTCGGACGAAAGCGAGCACCGCGCAGGCCCAGGCCACGATCAGCCTTAGGTGAGAGATTTGAATTACCACGAGAGTTCCTCCTCGATGGTTGCCTGGCCCGCGCGGTCGAAATGGACCGGGACGGCGGATGCGTCGGGCGCCAACCCACGAAAGTACCATCCGGTCCCGCCACCCGTGAGACGGAGCGTCCGGCGCATCTTGCCGGCTGCGGATCCGGGGTGAATCGTGTCCTCAATATCAAGCGTCCCCACCGAATAATGAAAGGTGGGAACTCCCGCGGCATCCAGCGACATTCCGCTATAGCGATAACCGGCGCTCTCACCAAAGGTGGTCGGCCACGGCGTGGAGCGGGTGGCGAGCCGCGCCAATGGCGTCCAAAGCGGCAGGGATTGGATATTGTCTCCCAGCGGCTTTGCGGGAGTCATGGCGCGCTCCTCCCACGTGGACATGGCGTCGAGAAAACGTCCCCGCCAGGTGAGTGCCCAACGTACCTCCGCGGCGTCAAAGGCGAGGTGCTGTTGGGTTGGGAAGCCCACGGCCACGGCCTGAAGGCCGGCGCCTTCGAGGAAGGTCCGCAAGATCAGGGGACGTCCCGCGGCTTGCGGTTTCAATTCATATAGGCCGAGCGGGAGCAGGCCATCCGGGAGGCGTTGCTGGTCGATTTCCTTAAGATAGGTCCAGAGCTGCTCGATTTCCTGGTCGGCTTTGCTGCGGTCGGCAAACATCGGCGGCATGCGAGTGCCGGGCTGTAGGGCCTGGGGATTCAGCAAGAGTTCTTTGAAGTACGTCGGGTGGAGACGTTGGGTTGTGGCCGTAAGATCGATCGCGGCGATCCCCGGTGGCTTAAGGCCTTTGAGCCCGTGGCAGGTTATACATCCCAGCCCGCCATCGTTAGTCCCCATCAAAATACGCCCGAAGTGGGCACGTTGATGCAGGCGTTGTCCGCTGATGTCCATGGTAACAGGAGGCGTGTGTTGGTCCGCTTCGATCCACATCGGAAAGATGACCTCGCTGTTCTCCCGGCCAAACGTCGGCATGCGTGTCTTGAGGTAGGGACGAACCGCGCCGCCTTCACCCCAAAGAAGCTTGCCCCACCATTCTTTGGTTAGCTTTCGGCCGGTATGATCCAGCACGGGGGGAAGATATCCCATTTCACCGAGGGACTGTGAGCCTTCATCTTTTGATCCG
>CAYVDZ010000227.1:0-7684 GCA_964450575.1 uncultured Opitutus sp. | reverse complement strand
GCGTGCTGATGCTCTCCGCCGGATTCATTGGAACCTCGAAGGTCTCATCACCCCCGCGTTCACCGGACGACCCTCCCACCGAACGCAATTCCCTCCCTCCGAGTTCGGCCGGCGCCAGTGGCTGACGACCGCCGCGTCAATTGCCTTGATCAACGGCAACACGCCCAAACACAGTCGCCCCATGTCCGCACCCGACCAGATTCGCGCCTTTCGCCGGACCGCGCTCATCGCGACGCTGCGCCAGAGTCGAATGTTTGCCGATTTGTCCGCCGAGAACCTTCAGGCCGTGGCGGAAGTCTGCGTGCTCAAATCAATTGAGAAGGGTGAGCTCCTCTTTCGTGAAGGCGACAAGGCGGAGGGTTTCTACGTGTTGCAGACGGGTGCGATCAGCGTCTTCAAACTCACGCCCGACGGACGCGAACAGATCATCTGCGTTTTTCGTCCGCCGGAGAGTTTTGCCGAGGTGACGCTCGCCACGGTCGAGGCGTATCCAGCAAACGGAGTCGCGCTGGAAACATCTCAAGTCATTCTGGTGCAGCGCGCCGGATTTCGAGATCTGATCTGCCGCAAGCCGGAGCTGTCGCTGCACATGCTGGCATCGATGAGTCTGCATCTGAAGCACCTCGTTCAAACGCTGCAGGACTATAAAGGCCGCCAGATCGAAGGCCGGCTCGCCAGCTGGCTGTTGCGTCAGGTCGCAGCCGGCACGCCTTATTTTGACCTGCCGGTGACGAAAAAAAATCTGGCCGGCCAACTTGGCGTCACGAGTGAGACGCTCTCGCGCACGCTGGCCCGGTTTCGTGACGAACACCTTATCCGCGTCGAAGGCGCACGCATGCACTTCCTTAACGTCCCCGGGCTCCGCGCGTACACTGACGCGGAAATATAAGAGAGGGAGTGAAGGGCAGAAATCGGATGGACGCGCGGATAGACGCCTTGTCTGAGCGCTGCGGCCTTCCCGCCTGCCCGCATCGTCATCCTTTGAGAGCTCAATTCCGCGGTTCGATTCCGCGCGGATCAGCGGAAGCACAGGAGAGCTTGATTCACATCAAAGCATCACCGCTCAGGATACGCTAAGCTGGGCGCATGTCTCAACCCGCCCTCATTCCTGCCGACGCCGCCCAGCCGTTGGACCTCACGACGAGTGTCGACGTTTCCCCGTCAAGCATCGTGAGCCGTACCTTGTTGCAAACCCCGGAGCTGCGCGTGGTGTTGTTTGCCTTCGATGCCGGACAGGAGCTCACGTCGCATACCAGCCGGCGCCGGGCCCTGGCTCAGGTCCTGACCGGCAGCTGCGCGTTCTTCTTCAACGGGGCGTGGCACACCCTCACGGCCGGTACATTCCTGCATTTACCCCCCAACCATCCGCATGCCGTGCGGGCCGGAGAAAGTCCCTTCACCCTGCTGCTCACCCTCGGTGCCGAGCAAGTCACTGACAGCCCTTCCTCATAAATCCGAACCCCGAGACGATCGACCTCACGCACTTCGATGGGCGTGACATCCCGTGCCGCACGAAACACGCGCAGATCTTTCAACGTTGGGCCGACCTGCCTGTCGGCGCGTACTTTGTATTAATCAACGACCACGATCCCGTGCCGCTGTATTATCAGTTCGATGCGCTCTTCCGTGGCGCATTTAGCTGCGAGCATCCCGTCGACGGTCCCGCCGAATTTCACGTCAAGATCGCCCGCGGGGATTGCGACCCGCCGGCGACGCCTTGCGCGCAGCCGTGAATCGCCGGCTGGAATCCGAGAGCGATGAAAACGTCGGGAGGTTGATATGGGTCAAGGCGGGCTCCGTGCGGGCCTGCTATCTTAGTGGAGAACGTCAACTCCCATGAAATCTCCGCTCACTGCCCTAATCCCCGCCGTTGGTCTTTTGCTGACGGTCGCGGCCACCACTCCGGTGCTAAACGCTGCCGAAAGCACGGTCATCGCCAAGCCCGGCGCCACCGCCCTCGCAGCCAATCTACCGGTGGAACACGCCATCCTGACGGAGGCGCCGTTTGTGCCGCCGCCGATCACACGTCGTCATCCCGCCAAAGTCATTGTCCAGATGGAAGTGCGCGAGGTCGTTCGCCGTCTGGCCGACGGGGTGGAGTACACCTTCTGGACCTTTGGCGGCAACGTACCCGGAAGCTTCATACGGGTGCGCGAAGGCGACTTCGTCGAATTTCACCTCAACAACCATCCGAGCTCGAAAGTTCCCCACAATATCGACCTTCATGCGGTCACGGGTCCAGGCGGCGGTGCGGCCTCATCGTTCACGGCTCCCGGCTATTCGTCGCAATTCTCTTTCACCGCGCTCAATCCCGGTCTCTACGTTTATCACTGCGCCACCGCTCCGGTGCCAATGCACGTGGCGAACGGCATGTATGGCATGATCCTCGTCGAGCCGAAAGACGGTTATCCCGCCGTCGATAAAGAATTCTATGTCATGCAGGGTGAATTTTATACAGCCGGCCGTCATGGTGAACCGGGTCTACAACCCTTTGATCCGTCCAAAGCCGAAGATGAACGGCCTCCCTATATTGTGTTCAACGGCTCGGTCGGCGCCTTGGTGGGTGACAAGGCACTTCAAGCGAACGTCGACGAACGCGTACGGATCTATTTCGGCGTCGGCGGTCCCAATCTGATCTCCTCGTTTCACGTGATCGGGGAAATCTTTGATACGGTTTACCTCGAAGGCGGCGTTCTTCCCTCCCAACGCCACGTGCAGACGACCCTGGTGCCGGCCGGCGGAGCGACCATTGTCGATTTCAAAGTCGACGTCCCTGGCACGTATGTGCTGGTCGATCACGCGCTGTCGCGGGCCTTCAATAAAGGCGCGTTGGGCATGCTCAAAGTGTCCGGCGCAGAGAACGCCCTGATCTACTCGGGCAAGGAAGTTGATGCCGTCTATCTGGGCGGCGCGTCGGAAGCAGCATCGGTCGCCGGTCGCCGCGAGGCGGAGCTGATGATCTCCAAGGACAAGGCGATCGCGGCGAATCCCGAGATTGCCAATCTCACCCAGGAAATCCGGATGGAGCGCGGTAAAAAGGTATATTTGAGTTCCTGCTTCGCCTGCCATATGGCAACGGGAGAGGGCCTGCCGAACGTGTTCCCGCCCCTCGCGAACTCGGACTATCTCAAGGCCGACAAAGATCGGGCCATCAAGGTGGTGCTGAAGGGCATGACCGGACCCGTCACGGTTAATGGGAAAAACTATAACAATATGATGCCGGCCCAGGAAGTCTCCGACGATCACGCGGCCGACGTTCTGACCTATGTCATGAACAGCTGGGGTAATGATTACGGCACCGTCGACGCCACGGAGGTGCGGCGGGTTCGGGCCGAAAACCGGTAGGCTGAATCAATCTAAACATCATGAATGCCCTCATCATAACGCGCGTCCCCAACCCGCTCCGGCATTTATTCGGAGTCGTGTTGCTGGGCAGCGGCATGATGGGGGCAACCTTGGCTCGGGGCGAGGATGCGGGCCATGTCGGCATGGCGTTGATTCCAGCCGGCACGTATGAGCCGCAACTGCGGAACAAGGATGAGCCAGAGCAAGTCGCAGTCGGCGCCTTCTGGCTCGATGCGCGGCCCGTGACGAATGCGGAGTTTCTCGAGTTTGTCCGGACGCATCCGCAATGGCGGCGTTCACGCGTGAGCCCGTTGTTTGCGGACCGGGCCTATCTCGCCGATTGGGCGGCCGATCTTGAGCTGGGCGACCGCATTCCACCCGACGCGCCGGTGGTGCGCGTGTCGTGGTTTGCGGCGCGGGCCTTCGCCAAAGCGCATGGCAAGCGCCTGCCAACCACGGCTGAATGGGAACGTGCGGCAGCGGCGGGTTTCTCACAGGCCATCGGGGCGACGGAGCCAGGCTTCTCCGCCGCCATTCTCAACTGGCTTGCGCGCCCCACGCCCGCTCCGTTGCCCAACGTCGGCCAAGGACGGCCCAACCTCTTCGGCGCGTATGATCTGCACGGACTGGTCTGGGAATGGGTGGATGATTTCAACACCGCGATGACCACCGGAGAATCGCGCGCCGATACGGGACTTGAACGCAACCTCTTCTGCGGGGCCGGCGCCGCCGGGGCCCGCAACCTCAATGATTATCCCGGCTTCATGCGGGCCGGACTCCGCAGCTCCATTCGCGCGAATTACGCGGTGCCCAATCTCGGCTTCCGCGGTGCGCGCGACCTCCACCTCACAACCGATTCTTCATTATGAAACCGTCATTCCACTTGATCATCGCCTCCGTGCTCGGCGCCTTGACGGCCACAGCCGGAGAAACGCCTGCCGCCTGTTGCGCCGTCCTGCCGACAGAAAAGCCCGCGTGCTGCGCGCCGGTTCCAGCCGCCAAGCCCGCGTGTTGCGCCGGGGAGAAACCCTCCGCGCCGCTTTCGGACAAGTCGCTTTATCAACTCGAAGGCGAGTGGATCAACGACGCTGGCCAACCGACAGTGCTCACCTCGCTTCGCGGCCGTCCGGTCATTCTGGCTCTATTTTTTGCGAGTTGTGAATACGCCTGCCCGGTCCTGGTACACGACATGAAACGGCTCCTGGCGGCTCTCTCCGATGACGTCCGGCCCACTATCCAACGGGTGCTAGTCACCTTCGATACGACCCGCGATACGCCTGCTGCGCTGCGGGCATTTCGCGAGCGGATGGAGCTCGACTCAAGTTGGAAGCTCCTCACCAGCACCCCGGCCGACGTCCAAGAACTGGCGATGCTTGTGGGTGTTAAATACAAGCAGGACGCCCGGGGCCAATTCGCGCACTCCAATCTGATCACTCTACTCAATGGTGAGGGCGAGGTCATCCATCAACAGGTCGGTTTGATGGGAGATGTATCGGGCGCGGCAAAGGTGCTGAATGAAAGCGGGAAGTAACTGGGACGGATGGCGGAGCGGCTCCCTTCGAAACCAGGTCGACACGTGGTGGCATTTGTTCGATTCGTGAAAACTTTGCTACATCTGGCGCCATTCTCGTCGAATAAAAGGAGACTGGAACGATGAATGCCATCCACTTAATCTCAACGCCTTACGAGGACCCTGCCATTGGCCGGGAGCACACCGAGGGCGACGGAGTCCTCACCGAATGGGTCGATGAGGCCAATCGGCTCGCGACCGCTCACGATGGATGCCATGATATGTGTTCGGCGGCGGCGATCATCCGTGGATACGCCAATCTCCACGTTTACGGAGACTCCGTTCCTTGGGATCGGCTTCAAGATCTGCTTTTCCGGATGCGGGTATGCAACCGTACCGGGCATTTCCCCAAAGCGCATCGCGGCGCGGCGTGAGCTTGAGTTAGGCGGCCACGCTCGAGATGTGGTAACGCCCAAGGTGTCACCTGACAAAAAATTCAGGTATACCCGCTTGAAGCCGAACTGTCGGCGAAGACGTTTAGGGTACGGTCGCTGCTTCAGGTGTCCGGTCTGCGACGTTAACCCATGACGTCACGGAGTCACCTCCGCCCCTTCCCCACGTCCTTCCGTGAATGCTCCCCTTCGCCCAGCGGCTGACGATCCGGCTCGAATCCTGATCGTCGATGATGAACCCAAACTTCGACAATCGCTAGCGGAAGGTCTGGAACTGGAAGGCTGGCAGGCGACCACCGCGGCGACAGCGGCCGAGGCCCTCCAGTGGTGCATGCGCGAGTCGTTTGATGTCATCCTGCTCGACTGGATGCTGCCCGATGAAGAAGGCGTTGCATGGTTACCAATGCTGCGCGGATGCGGGATCACTGCGCCCGTTCTGATGCTCACCGCACGCGGCTCAATCGCCGATCGGCTCAAGGGTTTCGACCAGGGAGCGGATGACTATCTCGTAAAGCCATTCGCTTTCGCCGAAATCGTCGCGCGTTGTCGTGCGCTGTTGCGTCGGCGCGGCCGCGACTCGGTCGGCCCGCTGCGTTGTGGCGAACTGGAACTGGATACGCATGGTCGGATCGCACGACGCGGCCGCGAAGAGATTCCGCTGACACCGCGCGAACTGGATCTACTCGAATACCTTATTCGGCGGCGCGACCAGACCGTGACTCGCGAGATGCTCGCGCGTCACGTGTGGCGCGAACCCATGTATACGTCCGCGCTCGGCAATGCCATCAACATCCATGTGACCCGACTTCGACAGAAAATCGAACTCGAAGGCGGACCCAAAATGATCCTGACGCAGCACGGCGTAGGGTACTGTCTAACGTCTCCCGAGGCTGCACGCCCTGCCTCTGGAGAGCCGCACTTTACAGCCCCGGGCGGAATGACACTGCTCCCGATTTAATGGACCGCCGTTGCTTCAGCGACCCATCCGGGCAACGAGCGGAGATCCCCCGCCGCGGGAAGGGCGGATCGTCTCCTCCCGGGTGCGGCTCCGCCCGGTGGAAATTACTCTCCGACAGAAACTTGGCAATATTCCAACGCATTCCAGGGAAATGCCCACCGCGACGGAATTCGCCCCCGTTGCGTGTGCCCTATATATATATAAAGGCGCCCGCTTCCTTGGACGACAACGTCCAGCGACCGCATCCAATTCCTTTCGAAAATGTCAGGCTCGAATTCTTGCGCCCTCGGGTAACGAAACCAAGCTCTGGGCAGCGAGTGACTACTTTAACGAGCAGCTCATCGCAACTATTGCCGGCTGGGACAAGTAGTGTCGGCGCCCGCGCACCGTGGGTAAGCGGTGCGCGGGTAAAGTTGCGATTCGCGTCCGGGACGACGGGCGCAATCCAACCCGAGCGTGGGCTGCCCACGTAAGCGTCGAATCCAAATTCTGAAGTCGCTCAGCAAGCCGCGCAGTTGGCGGTGACGAAGTTTCATCCTCTGCCGTTCCGGAAGGGACTATATTGCCCGCGCTCCGATGAACAACCACCAATCGTGGCTTCGACTCACCTGAAGGCCCTTTACCGCAACTCGCAGGCCCCATCTTTAATCCCAAAAAGAGGGAGGAGTACCAACTGTAATGGCCACTCGAATACAAAGGTGACCGCCAGCCCTCGCGGCCGAGAAAACGGTCACCCTCACTAACCACTTACTTCTTCTTGGCGGTGGCAGCCTTGGCCTTCGTCGCCTGCTGGGTCGTGACCAGTGCCTGCTTCTTCTTATCGGAGTCGTTGGTCTTCGACTGCTTTTGCGAAGCCTGTTTCTGTACGGATTTCGGAGATCTATCGCCCATGGAGGTATTTTCTTTCGGTTGAGTTATCTCACCTTCGGAATGTTCGTTTCCCCGAGAGTGTTCCTCCTTATCTTCGAAGATAATGGCGGGAAGCAAGCCTACTCCCACTGGCGGGCGAGGCAGCGTCCTGCGCTCAGCTGCCACCGCGTGTCGGGTACCAGGCGCAGCAATCACTCAGTTCAATCGAAAGTCCAGCGCTGCCAGCTCCTTCAAATGGAACGGCGCCGATGCGACCGTTTCCTGAAGTTTCTCGAACGCCTCCGCGAGCGTGGGTGAATCGGCCATCGCTGCGCCATCATCACTGTCGTGCAAGTGCACCGCCCATCCGCCTGCCACCGGGTCAGCGTTAAGTTGCAGCAACGAACCGTGGAGATAATTGCCTGGAATACCAGGATTGGGTCCAGTACCAGGCACGAGAAAAAGCGTGTGGACGGGGTCGTGCGTGATCACTCCGCCATGTTTCCGATGATGCGCCGGGCGTCCAGCCACCAACGTGCGAAGGGCCTCGGCTTTGGGTCGCACGGTTAC
>CAYVDZ010000226.1:0-7688 GCA_964450575.1 uncultured Opitutus sp. | reverse complement strand
TTTCCGCCCTCCCCTCGAACTCGGGTCCTCTATCAGTGGTACGGCTGATTTTCCGCCTCGCGTCGGGTGAGGTTCTCCCGCCACGGTCCTCTGTCGTCCCCGCCATCAGGAATTGCCTGCGTTGGGGCCTTCCACCCCTCCATGCCCCGAATTCCCCTGCTGCTCTGCATTCTTGCCGTGCTGGGCACAGCCGTCTCTGCCCGACTGTACTTTCGTCTGAGCGACGCTAATCAGATCCTCGAACAACGTCTCGGTGAGTCGCACGTTCGTATTGATAAACTGGATGCCGACCTGGCCTCCGCGCATGAGCAAACCGGCGGCCTCAAGGTCCAATTGCGCAGCGCCGAAACCGCCGGGGAGAAAACGAACGCATCGCTTCGGCAAACGAGCGCGTTGCTCGAGCAAGCGGAATCGCGCGTGGCACAGTCCGGTCGCGATCTCGCGCAGACGCGCACTGTTCTCGAATTCTACGAGCTCACCGCCCGGGAATTATCGGGTGAACTCACCGCTTTGCGCCAGGACCTCGAAGACACGCGCGCATCCCACGCCTCGCCGGACGCGGTCCAGGCCTACCGAACGACCATTACGGAACTGGAGCGCCAACTGGCCGCGGCGGGTACCGGAGCGGTCGCGCCGCGCGGACCCGCGGCTTCGACGGCCGTGTTCACGAACCGGGCAGGCCGCGCGACGGTTCTCACCGTGGGTGCGGGCAATGCGTTCGTCGTGCTCAACTTCGGTTCGGTTCGCGGAGCCCGGCTCGGCCAAAAATTGGCTGTGAGTCAGGGAACGGCCGAAGTCGCCACGGTTCTCATCAACGATGTCCGACCCAATTTTTCCATCGCTCACGTCTTGCCTGAGTCGTTGCGAGGGGTCTTGCAGAAAGGCGATTCCGCTCTATTACTCCACTAGATCATGACCACGTTCCAGAAAACCATCCTCGTCGTTTTGCTCGCGTCCTTCGGCGCGATTCTCAGTGGATGCTCAACCAACAGCCCCAAACGATCCTCGATTCCGTGGAGCCAACCGGCCGGTTGGGAAGGTCAAATCCCTGGCATGGGCCAGCCCGCCGGGCGCTAAGCTCGCATCGACGTGGGCGGGACGCGGACGATCCGCGACCCTGATGAGTGGGCTGAATCGTCTGTTCATCCGTTTGCGCTGAGCCCCTGCCGGGCCTGTCTCTCGCGCAGCCCTTTACACGAAGCCCCGGCCATCCCTTTTTCCCCTCCGCCCCAGATCCGAGCTGCCCGTCCCCCGCAATCACGCCCCCGCGGTGTCCCAGCTAAGTGTCACGTATTACGTGACATTGTCCCCGCTGCAGAGTCACGTAATATGTGACATTGTCCCGGCTACAGAGTCACGTATTACGTGACAGTGGCGATCGCGTGGACTTCGGATTTTATTGTGGCCACGCGACTCCCTCAGTGGACGCTCTCCGTTCGCCTCGCCGCCGATGGAAAACACTTCGCTCACTCCGCAGCCGGGCCACCTCTACGTGGTGGCCACTCCGATTGGCAACCTTGCCGACCTCACGGATCGCGCGCGCGCCATTCTGGGGGCGGTTGACCTGATTGCCTGCGAGGACACGCGCACCACCGGCGGAATGCTCACCCGACTCGGGCTCCACAAGACGCTCGTCCCGTATCATGAACACAACGAAACGGAAGCGGCCGAGCGGCTCGCCGACCAACTCGTCGCTGGGAAATCCGTCGCACTCGTAAGTGATGCCGGCACACCGGCCTTGAGCGATCCGGGATTTAGGATCGTACGCGCTTGCCGTCGCCGTGGTCTTCCAGTTGTGCCGGTGCCCGGCCCGAGCGCCCTCACCGCCGTGCTCAGCGCCAGCGGACTGCCCACCAATGGGTTTCTCTATGTCGGATTTCTCCCGGCGAAAAGCGCCGCCCGGATCAATTTCTTCACGAAGTATCGAGAGTTTGATTACACGCTCGCCCTGTACGAGAGCTGTCATCGCATCGACAAGGCCGTCAACGAACTGGTCGACACGCTGGGTCCCGATCGGGTGATCTGCGTGGCCAAGGAAGTCACCAAACTCCACGAAACGTTTTTTGTCGGGCGCTCGGCCGACATCCAGGCCCGGCTCGCCAAGGCCAATCTCAAAGGCGAGTTCGTCCTGCTGATCGCGCCACAGGGGTTCGAGCTTTAGCTCGCTGCAGTTCCCCCGGCCTGGCCTCCTGGCGGAGGGTCTGGGATTGGATCGCTCTCGTCGCAGCTGGCTTTCCGGCTCGCGCCGATGCCGGCGACGTCCAAGCTCAGCGGAACCCCGATCCCCTATGACCCCGAGACGCTTCCGCCTTTTCCTTCCCGTCGTTTTTTTCTTCGTGCTCAGTCACGCGTATTCCGCCGCTCCGGCTCGCCCGAATGTGCTGATCATTACCACGGATGACATGAGTTGCGATTCGGTCGGTGTCTATGGCAGCCAGCTCAAGGACACCACGCCGCACATGGACCGGCTCGCCGGCCGGAGCCTGCGCTTTAATCATGCATATGTGCAGGTCGGAAACTGCATGCCGTCCCGCAATGTGATGTTCTCCGGCCGCTATCCGCATAACAACGGGGTCGAAGGCTTTTATCCAGTAAAGAACCCGAGCTATCCTGTGATGGCCGATCTCATGAAGGCCGGCGGCTATTTCACCGGCATTCGCCACAAGGTCTCGCATTCGACGCCGTACTCGCCGTATCCCGCATGGGATGTTGTCCTCGACACGCTTCCCAATGGCGAGCCGGCGCATATCAAAAGCGCCGAGGCTTATTATCTCACGACTCAACTCGGCATCGCACTGGCAAAAAAGGCCGGAAAGCCGTTTTGCTTCAACCTCAACATCTCGGATCCACACAAGCCATTCTACGAGGGACCGCGGGATCCGCATCAACCCACGCGCGTGTTCACCGCGGCGGAAGTGCCTGTCCCCGGTTTCCTGCCCGACGATCCGGTAGTTCGCGAAGAACTGGCGCTCTATTATTCTTCCGTGCGCCGCGGTGATGACTGCCTCGGCGGCATTTTGCGGGCGTTGCGGGAATCCGGGGAGGACGAGAACACGGTTATCATCTTCCTCTCGGATCACGGGATGCCGCTACCGTTCGCGAAGACGCAGCTCTATTTTCACAGTACGCGGACCCCCTGGATGGTTCGCTGGCCCGGTGTAACCAAGGCCGGTGCCATTGATGACCGCCACATTGTTTCCGGAGTGGACCTGCTGCCCACGCTTCTCGATATGGTGAACCTGCCGCATCCCCCCGGAATGGATGGTCGCAGCTTTGCGCCGATATTGCGCGGCCAGACGCAGGACCAGCGCGACTATATGGTCGCAGAGTACAACGAAAACTCCGGAGGTAACCGCCACCCGATGCGCACGATTATCACCCGGGACTTTGCCTATTTGTTCAATCCCTGGTCAAATGGCGAACGCATCATGGCCACGGCGACGAAGGGAACAGCCACGTATCGCCGGATGCAGGAACTGGCGAAAACCGACGCCGGCGTGGCCCAACGGCTGGATCTGTTTGATCATCGCGTGCCCGAGGAACTGTATCAGTACTCCAAGGACGCGGACGCATTACACAACCTGATCGGTAAACCCGAGCACCAGGCGCATTACGAGCAGTTGACCAAGACCCTCGAGGCCTGGATGGTCACCACCCGCGATCCAATGTTATCGTTGTTCCGCGCGCGTCAGAATCCGGGCGCCCGCGAAGCCTTCATGAAGCAGGCCGAAGCCGAAGCCGCGGAACGCAATTCCTCTGGCACCCGGCCGGGAAAAAAGGGCGGCACCAAAAAAACCGGAGCAAATAAAGGCGGGGCGAAAGAATAACCGTGCGACAGCTCCAACCGGTTACGGTTTGCTGAGGATGCGTTGCCGCCCAGACGCGATTATCCGCCGGCAGCGGGATTGTGCCGTCTTCAAGATCACCACGCTGTCCACTCCCGGCGCCGCCATTCTGAACTCGAGCCTCGTTCGGCATTTCCTCGATCTCAACGTGGACAATCTCTTCAACCGTCGCGCCTCGATCCAAGGATCAAACGGCCGGTCACTCTGTTCCCGGCGCCTCGGCCCGATGACGCGATGGCTTCGGAGGCGTGGAAAACGGTCCGTGCTTTGCGCGAAATTCGCGGGGCGAAAGTCCGACGTGATGCCGGAAGAGTTTCGAGAAGTGATACGGATCTGGAAGTCCCACTGTCACCCCGATCTCGGAGATGGGAAGCGTGGTGCTGAGTAGGAGCTCACGCGCTTCCTGCAACTGCCGTCCGATTACATAGCCTTTCGCTGTGATCCCGAGGTGTCGTCGAAACAACTTCAAGACATGGGAGCGACTGCGGCCGATGATCGCCGCCATGTCCTCGATCATCGGTGCCAGATGGAATCCCCGGTCCACGTGAACGATCAGACGGCGGAGTTCCTCCGGCAGTTCGTTGGCGGGCCCCAGTCGTTCTCCCGCCGCCCGCGATACTTCGCGCACTAACAAGAGTCCGAGCGCGCGCGCTTCGACTTCATCGCGCGGCGATTGCAGAAACCAGCGTACGGTATAATCCACGAGCCGGCCCAAAGGTTCATCCGCTTCAGTGCGAAGCGGGACGACTCCATTGCCGATTGCCCAATCCGCATCGCGACGGTCTTTTGAGTCGAACTCCGGCTCCTCCCGTTCGTGCGGCACATTGGCGAGCCAGGCAGCACCGGGCCGATACCACGGGACGATGTGGACATGCGCTGTATACATGGGTTCACGTGAGGACGGGAGATATGTAATCCGCCGGTTCCACGGCAAAACATAGAGGTCGTGCGGTTCCAGTCGGTGCCTGACGCCATCCACCTCGAATTCGCCCCGTCCGCTTTTACACCAGAAAAGCGCCCGACTCTGCACGCATCCATTCGTGAAATGCTGCCGCGCGGCGAATTGAAACAACCCGGCACGACAGACCGCGGGGGCAACAGTTTGGGATCGGGGCGCCATGGGGAAATCACTTCGAAACTCCCCGACGAGTCTGCGGACGGAATGCAAAAACACAAGAGAATCTCCTTCTATCCATGGTGATCGATCGGGACGGTCTGCTACTTTAGCTAATCCCCCACTCCCCACCGTGGTTCCCGCACCGTGTTCCCCACGCGGAGTCGTTCGACCTGCTGTTACCCCCATCACCGTTCTCGAGAACCCCATGAAACACCGCCTACTATCCCTGATCGGGCCCGTCCTCATCGCGAGCGCATCTTCCTTCGTCCATGCGCAAACGACCCCCACCCTACCCGCCGCCACCGACAATGCGATCGTGCTGTCGCCATTCGTCGTCGATACGTCGCAGGACACCGGCTACTTCGCCTCCAACACGCTCGCGGCGAGCCGGCTGAAGACCGACCTGAAGGACATCGCCTCCTCTGTTACCGTCTTGACCGAGGAGTTTATGAATGATCTCGCGGCCAATGACGTCGCCAGCGCGCTCGCGTTTGTCTCCGGCGCGGAGAACGATTCGACTTATCATCAGGAATCGGTCGCGAGCCTCGGCGGCGGCAACGGCTATGTGGGTGGCGATTTCGGCGACAACAACAACCGCTCCGGCGAAGTCCGCGTGCGGGGACTCGGCCGCGCCACCACCACGATCAACTATATCGAGGTCCTCGGCTCCACCGACCGCTACAACACGGACCGGACCGAGTTCCTGCGCGGAGCTAATTCCATTCTCTTCGGCCTTGCCGAGCCCGCCGGTCTCGTGAACTCCTCCACCAAGGTGGCCCAGCTCCGCCGGAACTCGGCCAAGGTGGAAACCAAGTTCGACAACTTCGGCTCCCGCCGTGTCGTCCTCGATGTGAACCGCGTGCTCGTGAAGGACAAACTCGCCGTGCGTGGCGTCTTCCTCGACAACGACCAACAATACAAGGTCAAGAGCGCCTACCAGAAAGACCAGCGCTACTTCGCCACCGCCACGTATCAGCCATTCAAGCACACCACTTTGCGCGGCTATGTCGAGCGGGTGAACGCGAACGGCCGCCGGCCCAATTTCCGCACCGTGCAGGACAACGTCTCCGACTGGCTTACCGCCTACAACCAGTATGCTCCGCAGATGACCCCGGCGCAGATCGCCCAGGCCTTCTACTGGGATCCGGTCGCGCCCAGCACCACCGGCATCGCGCCAAGTTCCGTCTTCACGCTCGCCAACGGCACCTCCGTCAACCTCGGCCTCATCCGTCGCCCGCTCGACACGCTCGCGAACGGCACCGCTCTGATTTACAGCGGCAACGGGCAGTGGTCGGACCCGCTGGACAACCTTGTCACGATCATGGCCAACCGCACCATCACGGGCGGCGCCGTCAATCCCGCCTCCGCCCGCAGCCAGTTCGCCCGCAGCGGTTCCGACCGCGAAAACAGCCCGCTGTTCAGCACCGACCCTCAGGTAACGAATGCCGGCATCTTCCCCTACGAAACAGTCGAAATCGGCGCCCTGCCCGGCAACTTTCGCTGGGAGGACGACGACAAGCTGTTCCTCACGCTCGACCAGCGGCTGGCCGAGGACCTCTATCTTTCAGCGAGCTTCCAATACGAGAAACGCGCCCACGAGCAGTCTTTTGCCACGATCACCCAGACGAATCAGATCTCGGTCGATATCAACCAGCGCTTGCCCGACGGCCGGAACAATCCGAATTTCCTGCGGCCCTTCATCTACGGCCGCAACCTCGGCGAACACTCCGACGCGACCGCGCGGAATCTGGTTGTTCAGGCCAACTACGATTTCGATTTTTCCAGGAAAACCACGCGCCTCGGCTGGCTCGGCTCGCACCGTCTCACCTCGGTTTACAACGCGGCAAAAGTCGATCGCCTCGGCTATCGCTGGCACTACCAGATCGACAACGACATCCCCCTCGCGCTCACCGCGGCCGGCATCAACGCCACCGCCAGCCAACGCTGGGCGATGCAAATGTGGTACGTCGGCGATCCGGTCCAGGTGGGCGACACGGGCCTGCGCTTTACCGGATTTCCGTCGAACATGGCGGCGCACCGGGATCGCTCTTACGACTATCGTTTCTTCAATAACACCGCCACGCCCGCGCCCGGCCAGTGGCAGACCGCCGCCGCCAAAGCCCACTACGGCCGGCAGCTCATCGGCGGTGGCCGCACTTTTACCATCCAGAAAAACGATGGCGTGGGCGTTTCGCTCCAGAGCTTTTTCTGGAAACGCCGCCTCGTGACGCTCTTCGGCTGGCGCAAAGACAACGTCGACAGCACGCAAGGCGTACTGCGGAACGCGGCGGAGTTTCCCTTCCCAATCACCGCCGGCGCCAACCGCTCCGATTATCTCCCGGGCGGCAACATCTTCGTCAACAAAGCCACGACCGGCACCCAAGGTATTGTGTTCAAGCTCACGGAGAAGCTCCGCGTCTTCGCGAACCGATCGGAAAACTTCGCCGCGACCACCCCGCGGCAGGATAATCTCTACCGTCCCATCGCCCCGCAGAGCGGCGAGACGAACGATTACGGCGTCGGCCTCACCCTCCTCGACGGCCGGCTCGATCTTCGGGCCACTTATTTCAAGTCCTCGCAGCTCGGTGCCACCAGCAGCACGGGCGTGGCCGGCATCCGCGTCGTTGCGTTCGAAGAAGCTCTATATAGCGCGCTCGATAACGCTGGCCGGGTCGCGGAATACTCCACGTTCGACGAATTCGGCAATCAGACGAACGCCGTCTATG
>CAYVDZ010000225.1:5007-7717 GCA_964450575.1 uncultured Opitutus sp. | reverse complement strand
CGGCCACCTGGTCGCTCGCGACGGTGACGGCGATCGACCGCGGCTGCGCCGTCGAAGACCTATTCTTCAGCTGGCAATTATACCGTGATCCTAACCGTCACCGATGACCGTGGTTCGAACGCATCTTCGTCGCTCGCGATTTCGGTCTCGAGTGACCCCAATACCGCTATCGGAGTTTCGGCCTTCGACTTGACCTCCTATGCGGCGAAGAGCGGCAAGGTCGTCGATGCCACGGTGGTTATCCGTGACCAACTTAATCGCCCGGTTGCCGGCGCCAGTGTGACCATCAAATGGTCGGGAGTCGCGTCCGGTTCGACAACTGGGACCACGGGCGCTGACGGCATGGTGGTTCTTACGATCCAGCGGATCAAGAAGAGCGGAACGCTTACCGCGACGTTGACCAGTGTTGCGGCTCCCTCGGGTGCTTCGGTCGTTACTGCTGCGTTCACTGCGCCGCTCGTCCGGACGATAAACCTGTAGTCGGATCGTCCAACCTGATTGCTTAACGGGGGCGGGTTTTTCCCGCCCCTTTTTCATTTCCGGATTAATCGCCGCGCGCTGCGGGCGAAGAGAACGAACACGGGTCGCGCGGGTCCCGTTCTGGAGTAATCCGGTTGTCATCGATCTGAACCGCCTAACTTCGGCCGGCTGGACCGCAGCCGTTTCAACGCGAAGTGGAATGCTACAGGGCGTGCAGGGCGCTCTTGCTCACGGCGAGCCCCGCTTCTTTGACCGCTTCGCTCATCGTCGGGTGGGCATGGATGGTGCGGGCCAGGTCTTCGGCGCTGCCGCCGTATTCCATGTGGGTTACGATCTCGCTGATCATTTCGCCCGCATTGTGAGCCAGGATTTGGGCGCCGAGGATCTTGTCGGTCTTCGCATCGGCGATGATTTTGACGTATCCGTCGGTCACGGATGCGGCGATGGCGCGACCGTTGGCGGCAAGGTTGAATTTGCCGATGTTCACCGGGATGCCTCTCGCTTTGGCGGCGTCCTCGCCAAGGCCGACCGATGCAACTTCGGGATTCGTGTAAACGATGCCTGGCATGAGATCCCAGTTGATATGCCCGGCCTTGCCCGCAATCCATTCGGCGACCGCCACACCGTCTTCTTCGGCCTTGTGGGCGAGCATTGGACCCGCCACGACATCCCCAATGGCCCAGATGCCGGGTGCGGCCGTGCGGAGGTGCGCGTCGACCGTGATGCGTTTCTTTTCGTCGAGCTGCACGCCGGCTTTTTCGAGGGCAAGGCCATCGGTGAAGGGACGCCGGCCCACAGAGACGAGAACCTTTTCGGCGGGAAACTCGAGCCTCTTTCCTTCCCGTTCGGCGGTGAGGATTCCGTTTGCGTAACCGGTGACCTTGGCGCCGACCTCGATCTTGATCCCTTGCTTCTGGAGGATCCGGGTGAAATTTCGGACGATGTCGTCGTCGTACGTCGCGGCGATTTTCGGCAGAAACTCGACCACCGTGACGTCGCTGCCGAGTCGGGACCAGACGGAGCCGAGCTCGAGTCCGATGGCCCCGCCGCCGACCACCACCAGGCTCTTGGGAATCGTATCGAAAGCGATGGCGTGATCGCTTGAGACAATCGTCGTACCGTCGTACTTCATAAACGGCAGTTCGACTGGCGCGGAGCCGGTCGCGATGACGATATTCTTTGCGGTTACCTGTTTTGTCTCAGTGCTCGTGATGGCGATCGCGACAACGCTGGCGGAAACGAACGACGCAGCGCCGGTGAGAACGGTGATTTTGCGCGCCTTTGCGAGTTGGCCGACGCCTCCGACCAGTTTCGTGACGACGTCATCTTTGCGCTTCATGAACGCGGCGAGATCGACCTCCACCGCACCGAGCTTGATGCCGTGTTCCTGGGCGTGATGCCGCGCCCACATGACGTGTTCGCTGGAATGCAGGAGAGCCTTGGACGGAATGCATCCGACATTCAGGCAGGTGCCACCCAAGGTGGAGCGTTTCTCAATCAGTGCGACCTTGAGGCCGAGTTGGGCAGCTCGAAATGCGCACACATAACCGCCGGGGCCAGCGCCGATGACAATGACGTCGAAGGAATCCATGGAAGGGGAAAAACAGAGCGAGTAGCGGGGAGCGGGTGGTGAGTAGCCGGAAGAAGGCGCGGGTAACGCGAGAGTGATGAGGGAGTAGGCGTGCAACCTGGCAGAGCAACTTGGCGCTCTGATCCGGTTTGCAAACTCGGGTTAACCACGCCTCGCTTCCCAAGGATTAAACTCCCAGAATCAGACGGGTGGGATCCTCGATCGCTTGTTTCACTCTGACGAGGAAGGTGACGGCTTCTTTTCCGTCGACGACGCGATGATCGTAGCTGAGTGCAAGGTACATCATGGGACGGATGACGACCTGACCGTTGACGGCGATGGGGCGTTCGTTGATGGCGTGCAGTCCGAGGATGCCGCTCTGGGGCGGATTGATGATCGGCGTTGAAAGCATCGAGCCGAAGATGCCTCCGTTCGTGATCGTGAAGACGCCGCCCTCGAGGTCCGCGAGGGTGATCTTGCTTTCGCGGGCGCGCTTGGCGGCATCGCCGATGCGCTTCTCAATTTCGGCCATTCCGAGCGTATCACAATTTTGGATAACCGGAACCATCAGGCCCTTCTCGGTCGAGACCGCGACCCCGATGTCGTAATAATGATTCTGGATGATGCTATCGCCGTCGATCTGGGCGTTCACCGCCGGGA
>CAYVDZ010000225.1:0-4997 GCA_964450575.1 uncultured Opitutus sp. | reverse complement strand
GAGCTTGATGCCGTTTTTCTTGACGAAGTCGTCCTGGTATTTCGCGCGAAGCGCCATGACGGCGGACATGTCGACTTCGTTGAACGTGGTGAGCATCGCGGCCTCGTGCTGCGCGGCGACGAGTCGCTGGGCAATCCGCGCGCGCAAGGGTGACATTTTCTTGCGGGTCTGGCGCCCGGTGATCGATGCCGTGGTAGGTGCTGGGCTCGCAGCGATGGGAACGGGTGCGGCTACGCTTGGCGGGGGAGCGGTAACGCTGGTCGCAGCGGCGAGCATGTCGCCCTTGGTGACACGGCCAGCCTTGCCGGTGCCGGAGACGGTGGTGGGATCGACGCCGGTTTCGCCCGCGAGACGGCGAACCGCCGGTGAAACCTCGCCGGCCGCGGCGGCTTGTTGAGGCGCAGGAGCGGTGTCCGCTTTTCCCGTGGCCTGGGCGGCGGATGGCGCCGGAGCCGGTGCCGCAGCGTTGGCATCGGAATCGATCGTGGCGACGACCTGGCCAATCTTCACCTCATCGCCCGTGGCGGCTTTAAAGCTGATCTTGCCGGCGGCTTCGGCGGTGCCTTCGGACGTGATCTTGTCGGTCTCGAGCTCGAAGAGCGGCTGATCTTTTTTGACGATAGCCCCGTCGGCAACGTGCCATTTGGCGAGGATGCCGGAGGTGATGGATTCGCCCATCGAGGGAATTTTAACTTCAAGAAGAGGCATGATGAAAGGAGCGGGAAGCGCGGCGCGGGGAGTGAGTAGAAATGGCCCAACGACGTCGCGAAGAGCGGAGCGTCAGTCGAAGATCAGTGGTTTATGAATGGTTCGCTACGCGCACCGCTTAAAGGGTGAACGCTTGTTTGAGGAACGCGGCGAGTTCGATTTTGTGCAACGCGAGGGAACCGACCGCGGGTGACGCCGAGGCATCGCGGCCGGCATAGAGCGCCTTGCGGCCGAAGAAATCCTCGAGTTGCGGAGCAATCCAGCTCCACGCGCCCATGTTCTCGGACTCCTCCTGCGCCCACACGAGTCCCGCCCCGGCGTATTTGGCAGCGATCTCCTCGAGGCGTGTACGATGGAGAGGGTAGAGCTGCTCGACCCGTACAATCGCCGTGTCCGTCACCTTTTGTTTAGTGCGATAATCATCGAGGTCGTAATATACTTTTCCCGAGCAGAGGATGAGCCGGGAGGGGACCTTTATACCAGCTGGGAAGGGTGCGCTCGCGGTGCCACTATAGGCTGCGTCGTCGATAATCTCCTGAAAGACCAGTTCGGTAAGGTCCTGGATCCGCGACGTGGCAGCCGGATGGCGTAGCAATGATTTCGGCGACATCACGATCAGCGGTTTTTGAAACTCACGCTTCATTTGCCGGCGGAGGGCGTGAAAGAAATTGCCCGGAGTGGTGATGTTCGCGACCTGGATATTATTCTCGGCG
Organism: uncultured Opitutus sp.; assembly: GCA_964450575.1. Taxonomy (GTDB): domain Bacteria; phylum Verrucomicrobiota; class Verrucomicrobiia; order Opitutales; family Opitutaceae; genus ER46. The sequence continues at coordinate 3,576 of CAYVDZ010000225.1, read as the reverse complement.
CAGAGCTGGAGAAAGCGCTCGAGGCGGGCGGACGAGTGCTCCGGCCCCTGGCCTTCATAGCCGTGCGGAAGCAGCAGGACGATACCACTGGTCCGTTGCCATTTGGATTCGCCGCTCGAGATAAACTGATCGATCACGACCTGCGCTCCGTTGCCGAAATCGCCGAACTGCGCTTCCCAGATGCAGAGCATGCTCGGATAGTCCAACGAGTAGCCGTAATCAAATCCCAGAACGGCCGCTTCGGACAGCAGTGAGTTATAGACACAGAACTGGGCCTGTTCCGCGCTGAGGTGTTTCAGCGGCGCGTACGTGGCATCGGTCTCGGCATCATGCAGCACCGCGTGGCGGTGACTAAAGGTACCACGTTCACAGTCCTGGCCACTGAGGCGCACGGGAGTGCCGTCCATCAGCAAGGTGCCAAACGCGAGCGCTTCCGCAAAACCCCAGTCGATCGGGCCGCCGCCCTCGAAGGCGTGCAGGCGGGCGTCGAGGAAACGCTTGATCTTCGGATTAGCTTTGAAGTCGGCCGGCAGCGTGGTGAGCCCCTGGACAACCTGCTCCAGCGTGGCGGGCGTGACGTGGGTGGGGACCGGTTTAAAATGGTAGTTCGGTTGAAACACCGCGGTTGAACCCACAAACTTTCGCTGTTCGAGCGCCGTGCGTTGCTCCGTCCTGGCCGTTTCCGCGGCCTTGGCTTTCTCGAGGTTCTTTTCGAGCGCGGCCAGATACTCGGCTTTGATCGCCTCGGACTCCTCCGGGGTGATGATCCCGCCAGCAATCAGCTCCTGACTCAAAACTGCGGAGACCTGTGGGTGGGTGGCGATTTTCTTATAGAGAAGGGGCTGCGTAAACGCAGGCTCGTCGGTCTCGTTGTGGCCGTGCTTGCGGTAACAATACATGTCGATCATCACGTCGCGTGCGAATTTCTCGCGGAAGGCGAGAGCGAGCTCGGCGACCATGCAGACGTACTCGGGTTCGTCTCCATTTACGTGGAAGATCGGCGCCTCGATCATTTTCGCCACATCGGTACAATAGCGCGTGGAGCGTGCCTCTGACGGAACGGTCGTGAAACCGATCTGGTTGTTGATGATGAAGTGCAGCGTGCCGCCGGTACGATAACCTGGCAGTTGGGAGAAGTTCAGCGTCTCGGCGACCACGCCTTGGCCGGCGAAAGCCGCGTCTCCGTGGATGAGCAGAGGCAACACCGTATGGCGAAAATCCCGGCCGCCACGAATCCTTTGCCGCGCCCGGGCCTTGCCTTCGACCACCGGGTTGACGATTTCCAAGTGCGACGGATTGGCGGCGAGGCGGATCTCAACCTTCCTGCCCGAAGCGGTCTCCAGAATCGCTTCGTATCCAAGATGGTATTTCACGTCGCCGTCACCGCCGACGGCGTCGGGGATATAGTTTTCCGAGAACTGTTCGAACAGGACGTCAAACGACTTCCGCATGACGCTCGTAAGAATATTGAGACGGCCGCGATGGGCCATGCCCAAGGCAACCTCTGCAACTCCACATTCCGGGCAGGCTTCAATAATGGAGTCGACGGCCGCGATCATCGTTTCGCCGCCTTCGAGGGAGAAACGTTTCTGGCCGACGTACTTGGTGTGGAGAAAACGCTCGAAGAGCTCGGCCTTGTGGACACGCCGGAGAATGCGGATGCGTTCAGCCTTCGAGAAGTCTGGCTGATTGCGCGTGGACTCCATCCGTTCCTGCAACCAGGTGCGCACATCGACATCCTGAATGTGCGTGTATTCGACCCCGACGTAGCCGCAGTAGGTGAGGCGGAGATTGGTGAGGATATCCCGCAGCGTCATCTGACCGCCACCGAGATAGGTGCCAACGTCAAACGCCGTATCCAGATCGCTCTCGTCCAGGTGAAATTGATCCAGTGACAGCTTGGGGTGCGGCGGGGGTGCGTCGCTCAATGGATCCAAGTGGGCCTCGAGGTGGCCGATGGATCGGTAGGTATTGATCAGGTGGTGAACCCGCGACTGCTTGAGGCTGTCAATGATGGGCGCCGTGGCGTTGGTCCGCGTCTCATCCCCCATCGCTGCCGCCAACGCGGTCGTGGGCGGCGTGCCGTTCGAGGCGAGCGTGAAACCTTGGAAAAAGGCACGCCAGGTCGGATCGACTGAATTATGATCTTTCAACCACGCTTCGTAGGCCGCCTCGATGACGGAGGCGTTGGCGTGAGTGGGAAGAGAGGAGCGGTTCATGGAGAGACTCGAAAGGCTTGGGAGGTCGCCCGGCGTAAGTGCCAGACGACGACCGGAAGTGGCTTTTGAGAGCGTAAGAAAGACAAATGGACCACACCGGGGCAGCGGACACAAGTGCGGCGCGGTCGAGTCGCGGGATTGCAAATGGGCTTAACGTAGGTAACACGCGGATTAGGTAGTCCTGATAAATATCCCCCACGCGCCATGGAAACGCAGATTAAAACCTCACTCAACGCCTTGCTTGCCGCGATAAAATCCTCTGATGGACAAATAATTGCGGATGAAATGGCCAAGTTGGACGACGTTCTTGCCCACGGGCGGGTAAGTTTGCATCCGCAATTGGTGCATTTCCTGGAAAACCGTAGCTATGCCAAGGCGCTGATGTTTTTAGGGGGCGAATCCGATATTCCCGTGGGCATCTGTGGCGGGCGCGCCGGTCGGTCGTCATGAGCAGCAAAGATAAACTCTCCACCGCGGGCGGGGCCAATCTCGGCCACTCCCGGGTTGAGCTCGGTGACATCGCCGACCGCATTTACGCCGGCGGCTTCCGAAACATCATGACCCTGCGCGGTGACCCGCCGAAAGGATCGACGGAGTTCAATGTCGCGACCGATGGATTGCGCAACGCGAGCGAGCTCGTGGAGCTACTCAAAGCCCGGCAGCCGGAGCTTTGCTTGGGCGTCGCCGGCTATCCGGAGAGACATCCGGAAGCACCCTCGCTCGATGTCGATCTCACTCATCTTAAACGCAAGGTGGACGCCGGAGCGGACTTTATCACGACACAGCTGTTTTTCGACAACACGCTTTACTACCGTTTTGTGGAGCGGTGCCGGGCGGTCGGCATCACAGTGCCGATCGTTCCGGGGATCATGCCGGTGTTGTCGTTGAAACAGATTCAACGCTTCACCCAAATGTGTGGCGCCAGCCTGCCCAAGCAGTTGATTACGCGACTCGAAGTGGCGGCCGAGGATACCGATGTGGTTGAAACCATCGGGATCGATTGGGCGCTGACTCAGATCCGCGGCCTGCTCGCGAACGGTGCGCCGGGCTATCATCTCTACATTCTGAATCGCGCCAAAGGCGCCCTCGCCCTCGCCGCCGGGCTCGCCGCGTAAGGAGCGAATGCGGTGGCTCGCTGGAGCGCCGGGGCGTCCGCGCCTGGCCGCAGGGCCGTAGAGCTTTATCCGCCCGCCAACACCGGACGGAATCCCGCTTCGCGCAGAATGCGCGCGACCGTCTCGCGTTGATCACCCTGAATCTCGATCGCCCCGTCCTTGACGGTGCCACCACAGCCAGCGGCCGCCCGCATTTTCTTCGCCAGCTGCTCCTTTTCCGGAAGACCGATGCCGATAAATCC
>CAYVDZ010000224.1:0-7728 GCA_964450575.1 uncultured Opitutus sp. | reverse complement strand
CAGGCGTTTCACTTGCGCGCGGAGGTTCGCCGGTTCGTGGAGCGTGCCGCGGTCGGCCAGGGCCGACAGCTCCGCATCCGGTAGCGTGGCCCACAATAAATACGAGAGCCGCGACGCGAGTTGATAATCGTCCAGCGGCACGATCCTGCTCCCGGGCGGGACTTCGCCGGCCGGCGTGATATATAGAAACTGCGGCGAAACGAGAATCGCCTTCAGCATCAAACCCAGGGCGGCCGCGTCGCCGAGTTGGTTGTCGCGCCCCAGATCGAAGACGCCGACCAAGACATCCAGTTCAGCATCGGAAGGCGGACGGCGATAGGCGTTGCGGGCCAGCGAGCGGGCGACGGTCCGCGCGGCCGCGCGGACATCGGCCCCGGACGCGGGCGGTGCACCGAAGAGGCGCTGTTGCACGGCAGTCGGCGGCGCGCCCGCGGGACCGAGGATGCGATCCACGACGGCATTGGCGATCCCGAGATACTGTTCCGACTGAAGCGCGGAGAGCGAATTCAGATAACCCTGGCCGACAACCTCGTCGGGCAATTCGCGGGTGATCGCTGGATCGATGCCGAAGAGATCGTGCAGGGTATTGCCATACTCGACCTTGGTCAGGCGGCGGATGACGAACGGACCGGGATCCTTTGGGCTGAGAAACTTGATGTGGCCAATCCAGTCCAGGAACATCTGCCGCTCCTCCGCTGCCGGCTGCTCGTCCGCATCGTCCGGCGGCATGTCGTGCGCCCGCACATGGGCAAACCCCTGTTTCCACCACTGGCGGAAAGCGGGACTGCCGGGATCTTTGAGCGTCGCCAGAAAGTTGATACCACCCTTCGGCCGGCTGCCGTGGCACTTGATGCAGTAGTCTTTGAGGAAAGGCGTAACCTGACCCTGAAACATCTTTTTGGCGTCCGCCTGTAACGTCGCATGATCCCCCTCGACCGCCGGCTGCGCCTGGCCAAGGGGGGCCAAAGCGGCGGCGAAACCAGCAAGCAAAAAAGCCGTAAGGGCGCGGCGAAAAGATCGGGGCATGCTCCCGCCAGTGTCGTCCTCGTCGGCGGAAAATGTCACGAGCGATTTGCCGGCGTTTCCTGCGAAAAACGTGGGGAGTTGCCACCCCACCGCCGCGGTGGCACGTTTCGCCCTGATCGCCCTCAACTTAAAGCGACCTCGCGCGCCTGCGGTAGCGATCAGCGGGTGATCGTGAGGCTGCGCATCGGCATCACGACCAATCGCGCGTTGTGAGGGTGGATCTAGCCGCGTTTTTCTCGCATCACGCGCTTGCTCGCGCAGGGCAGCCGGCTTAGTTTAATCGATTGGACGCCGGTGAAAATATGGATTTGATCACCAATTTGGATACTCTGACGACGATTCATCGCTGGATTATTTTGCTCGGTTTTGTCAGTGCGCCGTTATTTGCGCAGAGCGTAGTGCGGCCGGCGCCGAATCTGGTGGTGGAAGACATTCCGCCCATTCCTCTTGCGCTTGTCGAGGAGGTGAAGCGTTATACGGAGGCCCGCGCGGCGGCGTTCGCAGGCTGGCACCCGACCGAAGTCGGGATGCTGATCAGCACGCGCTTTGGCAACTCCGCGCAGATTCATCGGGTGACGTCTCCGCCCGGCATGCGCCGCCAGCTGACGTTCTTCGAGGAACCGGTAAGCCCGGGCGGATACGAACAGATCAGCGGTGATTCAAGGGGCGAATGACCTGCGCGTGCCGCGGACGGAAGCGGTCCAGATCCGCGGAAACCGTGCGCCAGAACGGCACGCCAGTGTGGTACCTGGAGGCGAAGGATGAAGGCCACGGCTTCGCGAAAAAAAGCAATCACGACTTCCGGTTCTACGCGGCCGTGATGTTCGTGAAGACGTATCTGCTCTATTAATAAGTCAGCAGTACCGTTCCGAGCCGAGGCCACACGGGGCTTCCGGCGTGACTGGTCCCGGGCCCGGTCCTTGGGCTCCGACTAGGGCGTCGTAACGTCGTCCGAGGCGGAGCCAAGGAACTCTTGCAAGGGCGTGATGAAACGTGAAAACGCCTCGATGTGCGGGACGTGCCCGACGCCGTCGAGCGGCACGAGTTTGGCCTGGGGAATGGTCGCCGCGATCTTGCTACCCAATTCGGGGTAATTGCCCAAGGCTTTGCGCATGGCTTCGGGGGCGAGCTCACGGCCGGGTGCGGTGCGATCGCGCTGGCCGATGATGAGGAGCGTCGGCATCTTCAGCTGATTGAACTCATACACGACCGGTTGAGTGTAAATCATCTCGCTGATCAACGCCTGGACCCAGGCCACGCGCGCGTGTTCGGCACTGCGGGTGAAGGTGACCAGCATTTCGACCCAACGATCATAGTCCGGCCGCCACCCGCCGCCGTAGTAGTTATTCTGCTGATACGCCCGGATCTTTTCCGCGGTCTGCTGGAGTTCGTCTTGAAAAAGCGCGTCCGCGGTGCGGTACGGGACGCCCTTGGCGCTCCAGTCTTCCAGACCGATGGGATTAACCAGAGTGAGGGATCGGGTGAATGCCGGAAACATCAAGGCGAACCGCGTGGCAAGCATTCCGCCCATCGAGTGGCCGACGACGTGGGCGCGGGTGACGCCGCGGTTGCGCAAAAGTTCGAGGGTGTGGGTGGCGAGCTGGTGAAAGGAGAATTGGTATCCGGTGGGCTTGGACGACTTTCCAAACCCGATCTGATCGGGAATGATGACGCGATAGCCGGTGCGCCGCAGGGAGATCGCCGTCTGTTCCCAATAGGCGCCGCTGAAATTTTTTCCGTGAAGGAGTAGAACCACCCCGATCTCTTTCGTTTCGGGTGGCGGCTTGAGTTCCATGAAGGCCATTTCGAGTTCCTGTTGCTGGCTCGTTACTTTCAGTAGTTGGGCTGGAAACGGATAGGCGAAGCTTTCCAGACGCAGACCATCGGCGGTCGGATTGGCTGGCGAGGGAGGCAAGACGCGGCTGACTGCGGCTTGAGCGAGGAACAAGATCGCGCCGCCCATAGCCACCCGGAGCCACCTGGGACGGTGTGGCGAGCGGCGCGCAAATCGCGTCATGGCGCCCGTGCTGGCGGCGGGAGTCACGGCGTTCCCAAGTCTGAAGACGCGGCGGCGGGCGCAGCCCCGAGCTGTTGCATCATCTGCAACGCATCGGTTGAAAGCCAATATTCCGCGACCTTGCCGTCGGCGAGTCGGAGGAGATCGACCCCGCTGAATTCCACCATGGTTCCCGGAGCGGCTTGGGTTCCCGGGAGACCACCGGCATAGGAACCACGGGCGGTCCAGCGGGTGGCGACTTTGCCTCCGTCTTCAATTGGGCCGACATCGAGGGAAACGATCAGTCGCTCGAACGGCGCACGGGCCTGTTTGACGGTCGCTTTTATTCGTTCAATTCCGTCGGCGGCGTCCGAGGTGTTGGCCGGAACGCCGGGATCGTGAACGACACAATCCGGGGCGACGATATCATCAGCGAGCGAGAGGTCGCCATTCCACATGCCGAGCCAGCGGCCGTAGAGTTTTGCAGTTTCGGTGGAAGGCATGAAGGGACGGACCGGCAGTGATGACGAAGGTTCAGGTTAGCGAGAGGGGTTTTTCGAATGGCTCGCGGGATCGCGAACGAAGGAACCTGTGCGGCAACGTGCCTACTAAGCGCTGTTTCCTCGTGACCATTGATTCTTCTGTTTCCTCACCCGCGAGTGTCACTCGCCAGATAATTATTGCGATCACGCTGGTCGCATTGGCAGTGCTGATTTGGAAGGTGGTTGATGTCTTCGTGATCGCGTTTGGCGGAATCATTTTCGCAACAATATTGCGGGCGATGGCCGAGCCGCTGGCGCAGCGCACGGCGTTATCGCCGCGCCTGAGTCTGCTCGTCGTGGTAATTGTTCTCGTGGTGTCGAGCGGGCTGATGTTCTGGTTATTCGGTCGCCAAGCTATTCAGCAATTCGAGCAGTTGCGGGAGGAACTGCCGGTGGCGGCGGAAAAATTTCAGGGCTGGTTGTCGGAATCGCGCATGGGCCAGACCATGGTTAATTCCTTGCAGCAGGCGGCCGAAGACGGGAATCCGGTTTCGCAGGCAGGTCTGGCGCTCGGCGCCACGATCGGTGGCATTGGCAATATCGTTCTAATCATGGTCGTTGGCGTGTACTTTGCGGCCGATCCGCCGATGTACCGCGAAGGTGCGTTGCGCCTGCTACCTCCGGTGCGGCGTCCGCCAGTGCGGCTGGCGTTGGATGATGCCGGGTCGGCGCTTCGGAAGTGGCTGCTCGCCCAGGTCATTATTATGGTGGTGGTGGGGACGCTGGTGGGAGTGGGACTGGCCCTGCTGGGGGTTCCGCTGGCGCTTTCACTGGGGCTGATCGCCGGGCTGCTCGAATTTATCCCCATCGTGGGGCCAATGGTGGCGGCGATTCCCGGAATTCTCCTGGCATTTGCAGTGGGTCCGGAGACGGCGCTCTACGTACTGATATTTTATATAGGGGTGCAGCAGATTGAGGGAAATGTCTTAACCCCGCTCGTTCAACGCTGGGCAGTCCATTTGCCTCCAGTCGTGGCGGTACTGTCGATCGTGGTGGCGGGATTGCTGTTTGGAATCTTAGGGGTGATTTTCGCCACCCCCATTGCGGTGGTCGTAATGGCAATGGTTAAGCACCTGTACGTTGAGGATACCTTGGAGAAGAACCGGCCGAAGCCCCAGCGGGCCAAGCCGCGGGAGTCATGACCTTACCCGGATTGAGCTTTCCCGGACCGAGGCGCAAATCACTCCTCCAAATGGACGGGGCTCGATCCTGATCGAGGGGAACCGGCGCCCCTCCGGGTGAACCTCAGATATTTGGAGCCTGATCTGCGGTCTCCGCGCGTTTATTTAGTTTCTCGGCGAGCGCGATCAGTTTTTCGTCGGTTGTTTCTTCATCCTCAAGGGTTTGCTCCAGCACGCGCGCGGCATCCTCATAATCCTCGCACTCACCCATCCATCCTTTGGGTTGCTCCGGGTCACCTCGTGCCGGAGCGAGCGGCTTGGTCGGCCACACCCGTCTCTTATCCTCATAATGTTGCGAAAAGACCACTATACGTCTCTACGGTTGGCTGGACGTAGGGAGCCTGATTCGCAGCTTAAAAGGCGCTCCGAAGCCCTTTTGACCGCCGCCACCCGACATGCCGCACCTTTTACTTGTGATTGATGATGATAATATGGTCCGCGAATCGCTGCGGTTTATTTTACGTCGGCGGGGTTATCAAGTGATTGTGGCGGAGAATGGTCCGGTGGGGCTCGCGGCGGCGCGCGACAATCCGGTCGACGGTGTGTTGTTGGATTACCACATGCCCGTCATGAACGGAGCGGAGGTGTGTCGGGTGCTGATGGCCTATGGAGCGCAACGCGGTCGGCCCCTTCCCGTGTGGATGATGACCGGAGCGCGCACGCATGCCTTGGCGAAGGCGACGGCGGAGGCCGGTGCGATCGTGCTGTTCGCAAAGCCTTTCGACATCCCTGAGCTCTACCGGCATCTTGAGGCGCGCCTCAGTCCGGCGGCCGCTGCGGTGAAGGTGGAGCCTCGCGTGGTGCAAGCGGCTAATATTTGAGCGCGGGTGGCGGAACAGTGGCTGCAGTGGCTGGACGAAAGTCCGTTCCTGACCACGGTGGCCTGATGCCGCTTCATCTTACGGGTTTTCACCACTTAACCGCAGTCACCGCGGACGCTCCTCGCAATCACGCGTTCTACACCCGGACGCTCGGCCTTCGCCTGGTGAAGAAGACGGTAAACCAGGATGATGTTTCGGCGTATCATCTTTTCTATGCCGACGGTGAGGCTTCGCCAGGAACAGATATCACGTTTTTCGACTGGCCCGTGGGTCGCGAGCGCCGGGGTTCGAATAGCATCGTGCGCACCGGACTGCGCGTGGCCGATGAAACAGCGTTGCGCTGGTGGATCGATCGGCTCGCGAGGCGTAATCTCAAACCCTCGGCGCTGCTCACGCGCGACGGGCGCCCCACGGTTGATTTCGAAGATGAGGAAGGCCAGCGGCTCAGCCTGGTTGCTGACGCTACACCCGGCGAAATGCATCCGTGGTCCAAGAGTCCGGTGCCCGCTGAATATCAGATCCGCGGCTTGGGTCCGATCACGCTGAGTGTGCCGGATATCCGGCCGACGGATACGGTGCTGACGAACGTCATGAACTTGCGCCGCATCCGCGAGTATCAGGCGGACAGTGACGGCAAGTTGCGAACCGTGCACGTCTACCAGATGGGCGCGGATGGTCCGCAAGCGGAACTCCACGTCAAAGTTGAACCGGGCGAGCGCCCTGCCGGAACGGGCGCGGGCGGGGTGCATCACGTCGCGTTTCGAACCCCGAATTTCGCGGAGTATGATGGCTGGATCGAGCGGCTTGCCCAATTGGGCGTGGCGTCGAGCGGCGCGGTCGATCGCTTCTATTTCCGCAGTCTTTATTTTCGTGAACCGAATGGGATCCTCTTTGAGATTGCGACCGACGGGCCGGGCTTTGCGGCCGACGAGCCCCAGGAATCCCTGGGCGAGCGGCTCGCGCTTCCGCCGTTTCTCGAACCGCGCCGAGCCGAGATCGAATCCGGGCTGAAGCCGCTGGTCACGCTCTAGCGGGCGGAAAGTGGGCTCCGGGCGGCATTACCCGCCGACCTCGCAACGATCCTTCCGTCGTGGGATTGTCCGCGGTAAACCGATCGCGCGGTGTCGACCCACGGATGACGCACGATCGCGGTCGGTTGTTTTACGGTACCGCCGTTGTCTCGGACGCCGTTACTGGTACAAGTCGAGCGATGCGCCCCGGGCTGTTAAAGGCGACGTAGATCAGACCATCCGGGCCGGTGGCGACATCGCGGACGCGGCCTTCATTCTTGATGAGAACTTCCTGGTGCACGACCCGGTCGCCGTCGGTCTCGATCCGGCGGAGTTCCTGATGCGAGAGCGCGGTAAGGAGCAGGTGGTTTTTCCATTTCGGAAAACGATCTCCAGTATAGAATGCGACCGCTGACGGTGCGATTGTGGGGGTCCAGTGAACCACCGGCTGTTCCATCCCGGGATATTCTGTTCCGTGGATCTTTTCGCCGATCTGTGGTTGGCCGTAGGAGATGACGGGCCAGCCGTAATTGCGGCCGGGCTCGATGCGCTTCAGTTCGTCGCCACCTGCCCGCGGGCCGTGTTCGGCCGCCCAGAGTTGACCCGTGAGCGGATGGAAGTCGAGGCCCTGAACGTGGCGGTGGCCGTAACTCCAAATGGAGCCGAGGGCGCCCGGTTGAAAGAGAAACGGGTTTTGCGGAGCGGGGCTGCCATCGTCCCGCACGCGATGAATCTTGCCGACGGCGCTCGCGAGATCCTGCGCCAGATAGGGTCGGCCGCGTTCACCCAGTGAATAATATAGGTTCTCGTCTTTATCCCAGAGAAAGCGCGCGCCGTAATGGGAATTATCGACCCAGAAGAGTTCCGGGCCCGGGCGAAAGATATCCTGCTGATCGACCCAGGCGCCCTCGCGGATGCGACCGCGGACGACCGCCGTCATCGATGTGTCCGCATTTATACCGGGCGTGCTATAGGCGAGATAAATCCAGCCATTCTCGCTGTAGCGGGGGTGGATGGAGACATCGAGCAGTCCCCCATCTTGTCGTGCCCAGATCTCCGGCAGCCCGCGAATGGGGTCGGGGAGCAGGCGGTCATTTTCCAGCACGCGCAGACGACCGGCGCGCTCGGTGACAAGCATGCGGTTTCCTGGGC
>CAYVDZ010000223.1:0-7806 GCA_964450575.1 uncultured Opitutus sp. | reverse complement strand
GGCCTTGGTCTTCGGGCGTGATTTTGTGCTGCCGGAGGATGTGGTGGAACTCGTCGCGCCGGTCTTCACGCACCGGCTCGCGCTCGCCCGGCAGACGAGTGACGCGTTGGAGGAGCGACAAGCGGTGACGAGTGCGCTCAAACGCATCGTGTCGGCGATCCCCTTACCTGCGTGAAAAACGCGGCGAACCAACTGGCGGCGGCGCACCGCGGGAGGTCAGCGTCGTGAAAGCTCCGAGGGAGCCCGGTTGGTCCGGCCCCGGGGCGCGGGCCCCGCAAAGAGGGCGCTTCACCTGGAACCAATTCCTGTGGGGTTTTTTGTATCCGCAGCGTGGAGACAGGTTCATGCCGACGATACCCGGCGTGGTGTTGATCGGACTCGCGTTTGGCATTGGCACCGCCGCCTACAATTCGTCCAGCAACATCCTGTTTATTACGCTTTCGCTGCTGCTCGCGTGTCTGATTTTGAGCGGAGTGATGTCGTGGTTGAATCTTCGCGCCGTGCAATGGCGCCTGCAACTCGCGCCGCCCTTCCGGGTGGGGCATGACACGACCATCGCCCTCGAGTTGCGCAATGGGAAGCGATTCCTTCCCACCTATGGGCTGTGGTTTGATTTTGTGGCGCATCCGGTGGATCAGTCCGCCGGGCAAAAGGCGGAGTCAACGGTCACCGCCAGTGGGGCCGAAGTGCGAGCGGCGTGGGCGCAGGCGGTTGAATCGGAATTGCGCGGGACGGTTCCGCTGGTGGGCCGGCTGGATCCGGGCGGGGCGTTGCGGATCGAGTGGCTGACGAAACCGGGTCGGCGCGGACTCTGGCGGGTGGAGCTGGAGCGCGTGGGGTCGCTGTTCCCCTTCGGGTTTTTGCGCAAAGAGATGGGGACGCAGTTGGGCGCAGATGCGATCGTGTGGCCGGCGCCGGTGGAGTATCGCTGGCACGCGGTGGGCGCGCCCCGGCGAATTCCGGGGGGCGAGCGCGTGGCGCGAGCGGGAAGCAGCGGAGACTTGTTGGCGCTGCGGCGGTATGCCGTGGGAGATTCGCACCGGCTCATTCATTGGAAAGCGAGTGCGCGGACGCGGAGCCTGCTCGTGCGGCAGTTTGCGGCGGAGACGGCGGAAGGGTATTCGCTCTGGCTCTGGACCGATGCCGGCATGTGGCCACGGGCGGAGCAGTTCGAGTTGCTCGTCTCTTTCGTGGCGACGTTGGCCGAGGACCTTTATCGGGGCGGCCGCCTGTTGCGGGTGGCGATCAATGCCGGGGCGCCGCTTTCGATTCGCCGCGTGCATGATCTGGAGTTGTTCCTGGATCAGCTGGCGGTGGTGCGGCCCTTTGAAAGTGCAATCGGTGCGATGGGAGAACGGCCGGGCATGAAACAGAATGTGATTACCTTTGCGCCGGATGGTCCTCGCGGGGTGGCGGCCTATGTTGGAGGCGAAAAGGCAGCGGCAGCATGAACGCCGCGACCCGCATTTCCGCCGGTGGAGGAGTAAGTCATGAGTGAACGGGTGATCCGGCGGCCGCAGTTAACCGGCGATGAGTTGCAGCAGCTGAAATGGCTGCTGGGCGGCGTGCTGACCTTGCTGGCGCTCAGTACGGTGCTCTACATGGAGGTGGAGGCATGGTCGCTCATGGCGGTCGCGGCGCTGGTGACCGTGGTCATGATGGTAAAGCCGACGCTGCCGGCGCGCCTTCCGGGGTATGTCCACACGCTGGCATTCCCCGTAATCGTGGCGTTTTTCGCCGGAGATCTGTGGTTCAAGGCGGAGATCCTGCCGGCCATGGTGCGCCTCGATATGTTGCTCCTGTTGTATCGAGGGCTGACGTATCGGCAACGGCGTGACGACCTGCAGATCGTAGTACTCGGATTGTTTCTCGTCGTGGTTGCCGGCGTGCTCACCGTCTCGATCCTGTTCGCGGCGCACCTCCTTGTCTACACGGGGTGTGCGCTGGCCCTGCTGCTCGTCATCACGCTGAGCGATGGGGTGGGCGCTTCGCGGTCGATGTCGGCGATGGAGCCGGGGGTCGCACCCAGCTGGGCGGTGCAGGTCAAATGGCTGGACCTCCTGCGTCGGCTTCGAGGAGTGGCGGACTGGAGGGTGGTGACACTTGGCCTGGTGTTGTTTGCCGGAGTGGTCGGTGTATCCACTTTGCTGTTTCTCGCGATTCCGCGTTTCCAGATCCAGAGCACGATGTTCCTGGATCGGCTGATCACGAAGAAGGCGAAGTCCGGCTTCAGTGACACCATCCGGTTCGGGGACGTGACGGAGATCCAGCAGGACAACAGTCTGGCGCTGAGTGTGGACGTTTCGGATCAGGCCTTGATTCCGGCGGCGCCGTACTGGCGGATGGTGGTGTTGGACGAGTATTTGAACGGCGCGTTCAAGCTTTCGGCGACGTTGCGCAGCCAGGAATTTGGCAGCGAGCGGATTCATGGATTTGTGCGTGGTGATTCACAGTTACGGATGAACGAGCCCCTGTATTGGACCTTTTATCTTGAGTCGGGGGTCAGCCGTTATTTGCCGTTGTTGGGACGATTCGCAGAGCTGCGCTTTCGGGATCAGCAGAATGTGCGGCAGGCGCCGAACCTGGGCGTGGTGGCGCTGCGGGATGAGCCAGCGACGATGACGGCGTATCGGGTGGAAGGGTTTGATCTTTCCGGGGTGTTGCCCGATCCCGCGTTTGCACAACGCTGGAGTGTGCGTACTCCGATTTCGGAGACGTCGCCGGGCTTGCAGGTGCGACTTTCGTTGCGCGACGCGGATGCGCGAGCCGTGGAGGGGGCGGTTTCCGAGATCATCGGTACGCGTGAGGTAGCGGCGGGAGAGTTCGCTCAACTAGCGGGAGAGTGGTTGCGCCAGAACCATCGTTATTCACTTTCGCCGGAGATACCTGGAGGAGAAGGCGACCCGCTGGTGCGGTGGTTGACCTCTCGAGCGCAGGGGCATTGTGAATTGTTCGCGGGTGCGTTCGTGTTGCTCGCGCGCAGCGCGGGTTTTCCCTCCCGGGTGGTCACCGGATTTCGGGGCGGGACGTGGAACGGGTACTCGAATAATTTCACGATTCGCAACGCGGATGCCCATGCGTGGGCCGAGATCTTCGATATTACCACCGGGGCCTGGCTGCGGGCGGATCCCCTCGAAGCGCCGCGAGCAGCGACGGAAACGGCGGCCGCCTCGGATGCGGCCCTGATCGCATCGCGGCTCGACCGAAGTTGGACGGCCCGACTCGATAGCCTGCGGGTGTTTTGGTACCGTCGGATTGTGAGCTTTGATCAAAGCTCGCAAGTTGAGACCTTAAAGGCGCTGAAAGAGGTGACGCAGAACTCGGGGACACGTTTGCGGGAGATGGTACGCGGGAGCCTGCAGACGTTCACGGCGTGGTTCAGTCAGCCTTGGGACCTGCGACGCGTTCTGTTGTGGCTCAGTGGCGCGGGGTTGGTCGTGGTGGTCGCATTCGTTTGGCGGCGTTTCGGTTGCGCCTGGTGGCGGGTGGGGTGGAGACCGAAGGGCGCCCGCCACGAGGATCCGGTACGCCGCGAGGCGGGTCGCTGGCTGGTGCGCCTACGGCAGGGTGGCGACGAGGCGAACGCGGCAGAAATCATCTCGCACTTGCAGCGGCTGCGCTTCGGACCGCAATCGAGCGCAGTCGCGGCCGAAGTGATTTTTGGTCGTGCGCGTCAGGAGCGGCGCAACGCTCGCCGGCGCCAAAGGGTCACTCGGCTTTGAACCGAAACGGCACCGCCGCGCGCTGTTTTTTCTTTTCCACCCAGGCCTTGAGTATCGCATGAACGACAGGGCCGGCGTAGCGCCCGCCGCCGGTTTCCTCGCCGGGAACATCCCCTTCGATCGCGACCGCGACGGCGATCTCGGGATCCTCGACGGGGGCAAAAGCAATCATCCAGGCGATGTTGAGGGTGCCGTTTTCCGTCCGCACCTGCGCGGTGCCGGTTTTGGCTGCGACGCGAACCCCGAGGGGCGAGAGGACGGCTCGATTGCCGAACACGCCTGCGGCGGTGCCGGTGAGTGTCACCTGTTCCATGCCGTCGAGTAGCGCGCGCTGTTGCACGGGGGTTAAGCCGATCGATTCGGTCCGCTGGCGCGGCCGATTCGCATCGTGAATCAAGGTGGGCTGGGTCCACACCTCGCCCCGGGCCACGGAGGCCGTGAAGCACGCCATCTGGAGGGGACTCACGAGCACGAAGCCCTGGCCGATGGCGGTGTTGGCGGTGTCGCCGCCGCTCCAGGGGCCTTCCGCGGGGCGCTGGCGGCGTTTCCATTCCGGATCCGGAATAATCATGCGTCGGGTTTCCCCGGGAAGTTCGATCGCGGTGGGCGTATCCAATCGGAAACGACGTCCTTCGTTGGCCAGGATTTCGGGGCCCATTTCCAGCGCTTGCTTATAGAAGAAAATATTGCAGCTCCTCGCGATCGCAGTCTCGAGGCCGATATCCCCATGGACATGACCGCCGTGACAGGGAAACCAGCGGTTCCCCACCATGTGCCGTCCGGCGCAATTCCCGATCGTGTCCGGGGTCGTTACGCCGCTGCGAAGACCGGCAATGGCGGTTAGAATCTTGAACGTGGACCCCGGGGGATAGGCGCCCATCACGGCGCGAGGGAAGAGCGCTTGGCGCTCGACGGCGTCAGCCCAGGTGGCAGTGCTGATGCGCGGGGAAAAGTCGTTAAGATCGTAATCGGGTTTGCTGACGAGGGCGAGAACCTCTCCGGTGCGTACATCGATGGCGACGGCGGCGCCGGCCATTTCCGTTTCGGTCACCGATGCTTCACCCGCGAGCTGGATATCGATGTCGAGCGAGGTCATCAAATGCTTCCCCTGTTTCGGGGCGCGCACCTCAAGGGGCGGGTTGATTTTGAAGCCCGTGGGATCAACGCGATAAATCCGGCCCCCCGCTTCGCCTTGGAGGACCGAATCGAATGAACGCTCCAGACCGTCGCGGCCGCTGGTGCCGCGCATCTTGAACGTGGTGAGGCCCTCTCCGGGGAATCCATCCGCGTCGATATCGGTTTCGGGTCGCACGTAACCAAGGGTATGCGCGGCGGCGGAACCGTAATGATAGTTGCGTACATTTGTGGCGTACACCTCGAGTGGCGAGCGCACGGGCAGGCGCTCAATCAAGCGCGCGTACTCCGTCAGATTCAGGTTATCGATCAGGGTATACGGGAGGAGCAACTGCCGGTCGAAATGGCGCATCAGGGCGCGGTTCTCGACCTTATCGGTACGATCAATGATGCTGTTGACCTGATCGAGGTACTTCTGGACGAGGCTCACCCGTGAAATCTCCCGCAGTTGCGAGAGGGAGAGGGTGTTCTTTTTTTCGCCGGCATTGACGAAGTTGCGCTGTATCCGGATCTGTTCGCGGCGCAGCTCATCCTTTAACTCGTCAAGATGCAGGATGACGGTGAAGCGATGGCTGTTGCTGACGAGGGTCTTGCCGTTCCGGTCGTAGATATTGCCGCGGGGGCCGGGAAACAGCACGCGTCGCTGGTTTTGCTGGCGCTCGCGGTCGTTATATTCGCTGGTTTTGAACAACTGCTGATAACCCAGCCCGCCCGCCAGGGTGAGCAGCAAAAGGGCGAGGATGACGTGAAAAAGCGTGATCCGCGGGTCATAGCTCGTGTGCGATTCAACGAGGTGCCCGGATCGCTCCGCGAGGTTGCTGGTGTCCTTCTTGGCCATGGGCGAATTGCAAGGGCGGTCGTCAGGCGGTTTCGCCGCGCTCAGGACCTGCAAACTCGAGCGCGCGGGCTTGCAGGGCGAAAAACCACGGCGTGATGAACGCGATTAGAATCTGCGAGCAGAACAAATCCATCAGCAACCGCGGCCAGATGGAAGCGGGAGAGGGCGAACCATGGATTTGGGTGAAGGAGAACACGAGAAAGAGCGCGAAATTGGTGAAGAGCGCCAGCACTACGGCTGCGATGTTATCGTCACGTGGTACGCGGTCGCGAATGTGAAAAACCGTGACGTGCGCGACGATAAACAGCAACACATGCGTGCCAAATGGCACCGGAGAATTTGCGTCGCAGATCATTCCGCCCATGATCGACGTGGCGAGGCCGAAGCGGAGGGGTTGGGTTAGCGCGGTGAAACTGACGAACAACGCGCCGGCAAACAGATACACCCGGAACTCCGTCAAGGCGTGATTCACTTGGGCCAACACCGCCCAAAGAATCAGCAAAGTGAGAAACAGGGCGAAGATCCGGCGCATCGGTTTGAGGTTAATGAAAACGAGCGAGCTTCCTGTCGAAAGGATGCAGCGTGAATTTGGGTTATTTCGCTCCCGCGCAGCTGCGAATTCTCAACGGAGCGTGGCAGTGTTTTCACGGCGTGTTGAGGGGCACGAGTACGGTCACTTCGGTGAGGGATCCGAGTCGCTCGTCGAGTTTCACGATCCCGGATTTAAACAGCCCGTCGCTTCCCATGTCGGCGCGAATGATGGTTCCGAGGGTCAACCCCGGTGGAAAAACGCCGCCGAAGCCCGAGGTGACCAGGCGTTTCGGCGCACCTGGATTCACGACCACATCGAGCGGCACAAACTCGGCGATGCCGGTGGGCGGCGCGAACGTCGGATTGAGTCCGCCCTCGAAGCTGAGGGGCCGGGAGTCGCCTTCGACGACGCCGGCGAGCCTGACGCCGGGGCTACTGATGAGTTCGACAACGGCGGTGGTGGCGTGGACTTCCGTGACCTTGCCCACGACGCCGCCGGTAAAAACCACTGGAGCATCGACCGTGATGCCGAAATTCCGGCCTTTGCGGATCACGATCTGCTGCCACCAACCGGAGAAGTCGCGGCGGGCGACGCGGGCGTGTTCATAACGAAACTCGGGGAATGATGGCAAACGCAGGAGGCTCTCAAGGCGGCCGATTTCCGACTGAAGTTCCTCGTTTTGCTGGACGGCGAAGGAGTACGACGCGTTCAAGCGAGCGAGATCGCGGCCGGCTTCAATAAGATCGCTTTTGGAGTGCAGGCGCAGCGACCAGAAATCCTGCAGGTCGCGCACGCGCGAGGCGGTGAGGGTAACCGGGGCGGTGAGTTCGAAGAAACTCGCGCGCGCGAACGTTTTGACCGCGGTTGGGATCAACAACCAGCCGATGACGACAAGGGCGAGCGTCACGAAAGGTTTGGCCTGATCAAAGCGTTTGAAGCGCACTGAACGGGAGTGACGACGGGTGGGGGCGCAGTGACGAGGAAAAAACCCGGTTTGAACGACCTTGGGGGTCGATTCCCCGCTCTCGCATGAGTGGCACGCGGCCGAGTCTTACACGTTCTGCATCAGCCACGACAGATCGTTCAAGACGGCGCCGGTGCCATTGGCGACGGCCGAAAGCGGATCCTCGCTCACGGTGACGGGTAGCCCGGTCTTCTCGCTGAGCAGTTTGTCGATGCCGCGGATCAAGGCGCCGCCGCCGGCCATCACAAAGCCGCGGTCGACCAAGTCGGCGGATAGCTCGGGTGGGCAACGTTCCAGGGTGACGCGAACCGCATCCACGATTGCGGCAATGGTATCTGCGAGCGCCTCACGGATTTCCTGCGAGGTGATGTGGATGGTTTTGGGCAGACCCGCCACGGAGTCGCGGCCCTTGACCTCCATCGTGAGTTCATCGTCGAGCGGGTAAGCCGAACCCACGCGCATCTTGATCTCTTCCGCGGTGCGTTCACCGATGAGGAGATTGTAAGCGCGCTTCATGTAGTTGATGATGGCGCTGTCGAGCTCGTCTCCGGCGACGCGGATGGACTTGGAAAACACGATGCCGTTCAGCGAGATGATCGCGATCTCAGTCGTGCCT
>CAYVDZ010000222.1:0-7815 GCA_964450575.1 uncultured Opitutus sp. | reverse complement strand
AGGCCCAGCGCGACGTAGGCGCGGAGGTGATACTCGGAGATTCCGCCGCAGCCGACGCGGCTGCGCCCAGCACGTAACAGGCCGCGACGGTTGCGGTCATCACGGAGAGGGGGCGATGGATTTCGTCATCAGGGTTATCGCCCCTAAGACGAAACTCCGGAGCAAATGGGTTATTCGCGCGGCCATTTTTTTCGCGTAGCCCGATTCCAGATGGCTACGGCGCCGCGCGGAGCAGAATCTCGAATTCACCCCGACGCTCGACCACGATCGTACGGCTGCCCTCCAGCAGGCGGACGAAGCCTTCCGCATTATCGGCGGCGAAGGTGCCACCCACCGGACGCTCGTCGAGCGCAGGATCGGCGATGACGAGTTGCAGGCGGTTGCGCCGGTTGAATTGACCAACGACCTCGCGGAGCGGAGTGTCGGCAAACACCAGCTTTCGCTCCTGCCAGGCGAGCGCCGTCCGCACCATTTCGGGGGAAATTCGCTCCACCACCGGCGGGGCCAAACCGGTTTGCGCCAAGGGCACCGGGTTGGGAATGACGAGACGCTCGTAGGCGTGCAGTTGGGAGACGGAAGCGCGCGGATTGGACCCGCGCGGCCGACGATCGTTCAGTGAAGCGGGGTCGGTCGGACGCGCCACGGCCACTCGCCCTTCGGTTACGAGCACCTCGACCGCAGCCGTGGCGAGTCGCACATTGAAGGCGGTTCCCACCGCCCGCACCGAGACATCTCCGGTGCTGACGATAAACGGTCGCGCCGCATCGGGAGCCACGGCGAAATGCGCCTCCCCGCTCATCAGCACAACGCGGCGTTCGTTCCGGACAAATGCGACGTGCACCGCCGTGTCCGCGTTCAGCTCCACCACGGAGCCGTCGGCGAGCACGACGCGTTCGAACCCGCCAGCCGATGTCGTGTAGCTCTCCACCGCGGGGATGGCGCCCGGCCATTGCCACCAGCCGAGCGCGGTGAGACAAACGATTGCCGCCAATCCAGCGACCAGGCTCCACCAGGCAGGGCGCGATGGCCCGCGCACCGCCATCGGCCGCGCGGCGGGAAATCCCACGACCGGCTGCAACTCGGCGCGCACCCGTGGCATCTCCTCCAGGATCGCACAGGCCGCCTCAAGCCGGCCGACGGCGGCGGCGTGCCGAGGGTCGGCGAGACACCAGTGCTGGAACTCTCGCGTCCGGGCAGAAGACAATCCGTCATTCCGCTCCGCGAGCCAGCGGGACGCGGTATCTGCAATTCGCTCGTCGTCTTCGGACGCCATGCTCATGCCGAGTGGTCCTTCCGCTCCGGCGCGGTCGCACGCATGAGTCCACGCTCGGTGAAATACGCTTCGCATCGCCTCATGCCCTTGGCCATGTGAACCTTTACTGTTTCAGGCGAAATTCCGAGCTGGGCCGCGATCTCCTTGTACGAAAGCCCGTCGAGATAACGGAGCATGAGCACCTCGCGGCAGCGGTCTGGCAGCGCCCGCACCGCGTCGGCCAGCACTTCAAGCCGGTAGGCTTGCTCGCCCTGCTCGACGATGCCGGGCTGCTCATCGAGCAAGAGGAGTTCCGCTCCCCCGGCCACCGTGTGGGCCGGCGCGGCGCGGCGGCGGCGGAAGAGATCGAGCGCGGCATTGCGCGCCGTCGTGAAGAGAAACGCCTTGGAGTAGTGCACGCCGCCGGCCGCCTGCGCTTTCAGCAATCGGGTGTAGCTCTCCTGTACGATGTCATCGAAATCGCCGAGCGCAGGAAAGCGGGCGTGCAAGTACGCGCGCAGGGCCGGTTCGTGGGGCAAAACCTCCTCGGCAAACCACCGCGACAGGCGCGGCGCAGGCAACGGAACAGTTTCTGACGGGGGCATGGGGCTGGCCGCACCTGCATCCTCCCCGGCGTCAACCCTGTCGAGGGTTTTCTCGGAAAATGGCTGTCAGTCAAAAAGTTTCTCCCTGGCGATAACCCAAATCGAATGCGCGCACGTCTTAGTTTCTTCCGACCTCGTCTGCCTGCCCCGGCCACGCTCATCCGGTTGCCAAAACGGAGGCCCGTGCGGCGACAATTCCAAGGCAGGAGAATCCAACGGGCTGACGCACACCGCGCGAAGCTCTGACGGCGATAAGGCGGGGGGCCCGGTTAGGATCCCCGACCGTTATCCCGCCGCCCGCACATTGGCGGTTATCTCGTCGTAGAATTTCTGCGCGACGTCCCGCAGACGGGCCGCAATTTTTCCAGATGCTGCGTGACGCGATCAAGTGTCTCGCCCACATCCCTCCCCAAATCAAACAACTGCCGGCCGGCGATATGTCCGTCCGCCGCGGCGGGCCCGACGGGCGGGACCCGCTGGAGTACGATTTGCCGAGACCATAATCGTGCCGCATTATCTACTCGATACCAACGCACTTTCCGGACTGGTGAGCGGCCGGAACTCTGAAATCGGCGAAAAGGTTCGGGAGCATCGGCCCGATTGTGTATTATCCTAAATTCGGCAGTTCAGATTAGCCACGGATGACACCGATGGCACGGATACAGCGAATTGCAGATCAAGGAGCACCTGACTGCCATCAACCCGCAAGGTGAAGGGTTCGAAATACAGAATGCCTTGGTAATCTGTGTCCATCTGTGGAATCTGTGGCTTCAACTGCATTTTCTAGGATTATTGCGGTCAAGATCACCTCTGAGGGGCGACGCGCCCACGTCGTCTGCGTTCAGGCTACCGCGTCAAGCACCACCTCCGGGTGCCGCGCGGCGACCTTGAGTAGCACGCGGGCGGCGCCGGATGGTTTTCGCCGGCCCTGCTCCCAATTCTGCAGAGGCGATCAAACGGGGTCAGGCCGGAATGGCACGCTTCCCATTGGCACGCCCATGTGCAAGCTGCCGTCCATCAATCAGCGAAGTCATGCACATTACAACGAGATTAGCGGTTTGTAATCAGGAACCTTTGCGTCTTTCTCGCTGGCCATGGGAGCTTCCAAGTCTGCGGAGTAGCATCGGAATCTAAATCGGTTTTCTGCCGCAACCTCGCCGGGACGGTGACAATCACACTGACGCAAACCAGCCGTTTGCACTTACCTCGATGCTAGAACCAGTCTCAATTCCCGCACGGACCTGGGTTCGTGCGTTGATATTCGCCTTCGCTTATTTTGCGTGCGCGATGATTTCACGAACGTTGACGACGAAGCTGAATTTCGAGGCGAGCTATTGGCTGCCGGGTGGAGTGTTTCTGGGGGGATTATTGATCTCGGACCGCAAGCACTGGCCCGTCCTGATTGGGGCGACCTTCGTCGCGAGTTTTGTGTTTAACCATCAGGGAGCGCGCTGGCCATTTCACCTCTGGCTCTTTACGCACCTTGGCAACTGCGTGACGGCCGTGGTGGGAGCGTTGCTGGTCCTGCGCTTTGGGGCGCGTCGTCCGACTTTAGGCAGCGTACGAGAACTCATCGCGCTGTTTCTGTTCGGAGCGCTCCTTAGCAACCTGATTAGTGCCACTGCCGGTACCTTTGCGCTCAAGGCACAAGACCTTGTCACTCCGTTTTGGGACATCTGGCGTCCCTGGTTGCTGAGTAATGTGCTTGGCGTGGTCTTGCTGACCCCGGCCATTATCGCCTGGCAGGGAGCGGGCAGGTGGCAGCGCTTCACGCTTCATCCTCGACGGATGGAAGCGGTTTTGATCGTCGCGGGTATGGGATTCGCCATGATGCTGAATTACACGTTTCGCGGGCCATGGCTGCAGACGATCGTATCCCAGTATCTTCCTATTCCCTTCGTAATCTGGGCCGCCATTCGTTTAGGGCCGCGCGGAGTGACCCTTGCCAGCCTGGTGGTGGCGACGCTCACGGGATTTTTTTCGATTTGGGATCAAGGTGACACCTCGAGCAGCTGGGGCGGGCCGCAATTGAGCACGGCACAGGTTCAACTCAACTTGGCCGCCCTTTCGTTTTTTGGCCTGTTTGCCGCGATTGCCATAGCCGGGCATCGACGCGCCAGCGAAGCGTTGCAGGCCAGCGATGCACGCTTTAACCGCGCTTTACGCGGGGCGGGTGACGGCCTGTGGGAGTGGAACATCATCACCGGTTCATCCTATTATTCGCCGCGATGGAAGGAAATGCTCGGGTTCACCGAACCGGAGTTGGCGAACGACGGCGACGAGTCTTTCGTTTCGCGGATCCACCCGGAAGATTTAGCCCAGGTCCAACGGTCATTGCACGCCCACCTCGAACACCAGGTGCCCTACGATGTTGAATGTCGGTTGCTGACCAAGTCGAACACCTATCGCTGGTTTCGCTCGCGCGGTCAGGCGGAGCGAAATGCGGGCGGACAGCCGATCCGCGTGGCCGGCACCTTGCAGGATGTGACCGATCGCGTCGAAGCGGAGGAGTCACTGCGCGAAAGTCGCCGGGCACTGGCTACGTTGATGAGCAATCTTCCCGGCATGGCGTATCGACGCGCCAATGACGCCGATGGCACGTTGGAGTTTGCGAGTGAAGGCGCCCGTGAATTGACCGGTTATCCGTCCGGGGAACTGCTCCGGCCGGGAGGTATTCGCTATGCGCAGCTTATCCATCCGGAGGACCTTCCGGGAGTGTTAGACGAAATTTCCGCGGGCGGACGTGAACGACGACATTATCGGCTGTCGTATCGAATCCTAGCTGCAGGAAGCGTGGAGAAATGGGTCTGGGAGCAGGGAATGGCGGTGGAGGGAAGCGACGGCCGCGTCGTGGCCCTGGAGGGATTCATTATCGACATCACCGAGCGGATCAGGCTTGAGCAGCAGGTGATTCGCGCGCAACGGCGAGAGAGCATCGGCACCCTTGCGGCGGGTGTCGCTCACAACTTGAACAATATGCTCGTCCCGATCGTTATGGGCGTGGAGCTGCTGAGGATTCCCGCAGGTGCCAAAGAAAATGAGCGGGTGCTGGAGAATATTGAATCCAGCGCCAAACGGGCGTCCGACCTCGTGAAACAACTGCTCGCGTTTGGCCGTGGATTGGAGGTCGCGCGTGCCAGGATTGTTTTCGGCCAGCTGATACGGGAGGTGGAATCGATCGTCGGCAGCACGTTTCCAAAGAACATCGTCTTTCAGACGCGGGTTCGAGCCGATCTTTGGAGCGTCATGGGCGACGCGACCCAACTCCATCAGGTCCTGCTGAATCTCTGCTTGAATGCCCGCGACGCGATCACGGATGGTGGTTGCATCACCCTCTCCGCGCACAATGAGGCCATTCTCCCGTCCGACGTGTCGTCGCATCGTGGGCTCGCGCCCGGCCATTATCTTTGTATCGAGGTCTCAGATACGGGCTGCGGGATGACCAAGGAAGTCGCCGAGCGGATTTTCGAGCCGTTCTTCACGACAAAGGAAGTCAACAAGGGCACCGGCCTCGGCCTCTCCACGGTGCATGGAATTGTTCGCACCCATGGTGGGACGATCAACGTCGCCAGCAGCCCAGGCGCAGGGACCCGTTTTACGATCCATCTGCCGGCCCAACCCGAAGGGGTGGCCCTCGTGCCAAGTGCCTCGTCCGAGCATTCAACCAAAGGCTCAGGCGATTTGGTACTCGTCATCGACGATGAGGCGTCGGTCTTGAGTCTAACCCGTCGGATCCTGGAGTCGGCCGGCTTCAAGGTCATCACGGCGGAAACCGGGGAGACCGCTCTGGAGCTGTATGCCAAGTACCGGACGACAATCACCGTCGTCATCACGGATAGTATGATGTCAGGAATGGACGGCCCGGCCGTCGTAAAAGCGCTGCGCAAATTCAATCCGTCGGTAAAAATCATCGCGACCCGCGGACTGCCGGCTGCGACGAACCCTGTGCGATTACAGGTCCATCACACGCTGGAAAAGACCGGGGACCCGGCGGAACTGATCGCAGCCGTGTATCGCGTGCTTCGTCCTGCTGCAGCCTCCGGTTCAGGAGGGCCGGCCGGCGCGCGGTGATGGGTTAATGGTTCCGACGGTGACGGTGCGATCGCGCCGTGCGGAAGCCCGGCGATGATGGACGACGGCGCGGTGTTCGGATGCCCGTCAGGCCGCGACTCGCTCCCGACGGCGGCCCGGCCATCTGGGAGCCGGCATTCTCATGCTGCCCGGCTGCAATCAACTCGAGGTCCGCGAGCCGCAGTTGGACAAAACGGACTGCCCGCCAAATCGCCGTCACGGTTTCCTCGTTGATTCGTAGAGCCCGCTCCGCGTGCCCTTCCGGGCCTCGCGATGCTTTGTTGACCAATCGCCAGCGGAGTTCAAATAGCTGCCTCAACAGCGCGCGATGCTCGGCCAGTCGGCGGCGAAGCTCTGCGATTTCAAGCTCAGGGACCATAATCGATTATGACGGCCCAAAGCTCAGGAATATTCATTCGAATGTTTCCTTCGCGCGCCTTAATACCCCGGGATAACTCCACCGCTTCCAGCCGTTGTCGTGTCGCAGTGACCGGGTGGCGGACCCGGCCTGCGGGAGCAAAGAGAACCAGTGTTGCCTCCGCGGTTGGCTTCGGGCACCGGGAACTCTCCCGTCAGTTTATACAGGTTTTCTCCTGATATAATTCCTATCGATGTGGGTGGCGGCATTGCTCGGCAGGGAGTAGGGTGACGTAATGACCCTCTTTTTTCTTCTGCCGGTCGTCATCGTAATTGTTGCCCTGATCATACTCTTTGGCCGCCGGAGCAAACGTGGCCGAAGTGGATTGGGCGACCGTCGTGATAGTACGGAGCGACCAGAACTCAGGGGGCCTGAACAACGCAAGCACCGGCTCTGACCCGTGCCGGAAACTGCCAACGCTGCCTGTCCGTTTCACTGCCATCGAGTGTCCGCGGTTGCAGGCGCGCCGTCTTCTTTGCCGCGAAACCGGGTCATCCCTCTTCAGGACGTGTAAGCCGCCCCGGGCGCTGATCAGGACGCGGAGACGAAGGGCGCCGGAACGTTCATCCGCCTCGCACCCATGGGTGACAGCTCATCGGCGATCCATGCCGCCACCACAGTCGCGAAAATGACCGGGATAAATCTGCTGGGCATCCAGCATGGCAAGTGGACGCAGGTCACCTTGGGAGTGGCCACCGGTCTCGGCATCCTGCTGGTTGCCGCGACCGGATTATCGGGAACGGCGAAGCCGATGGTCGCGGCGGCGACGGGTCAGCGTCGGGGAGGGCGCTCAGGCGACGAAGGTCGCGGCCAACGTGTCAGGCGATCGCTTCACCGGCGGCGAGGAGGAAGGAGGATCTCGTCGCGCGCAGGAGTGGACGGGCGAGCGGAGATAGACCGGTTTACGGAGAAGGTAAACCTCTCTGCAGGCGGCCGAGCTCGAGCGCGGGTTCCAGTGTCTTCGTTTGTAAAATCCCGCCTCGGAGGCGGGCTCGATCCGGCGGACGCTGGTGAGTTGGTTGGCTGGCGACAACGTTCAGACGACCGTCAAGACCGCGTAAGTCCGCTTGCCCTTCCGCAGGAGGAGGTACTTTCCGAAGAGCAGATCGACCGAGGTGAACGTTCGGGCGAACTCGGTGGCGCGAATGTTGTTCACGTAGATTCCACCACCTTCGACATCCTTGCGGGCCTGACCCTTGGAGGGGGCGAGACCGCTATGGACGAGAAGATCGGCCAACGGCAGCCCGGTGCCCTCGAGAGTAGCTCGCGCCAAATCCTTCGTCGGAACTTCACCGACGACATCGCGGAAGACGGCCTCACTTACGCCGTCGAGGCCGCCTCCAAACATGATCTCGCTGGCGCGAAGTGCATCGGCAAAAGCGGACTCGCCGTGGACCGTGATGGTGAGAGCGCGCGCGAGCGCTTTTTGAGCGGCGCGGGCGCCGGGATTGGCCGTTAGTTCCGCTTCG
>CAYVDZ010000221.1:2557-7880 GCA_964450575.1 uncultured Opitutus sp. | reverse complement strand
GCGCCTGCCGCTGCCGCTCGGCTTTCCAATCGAAAAGCGCCGGGTCGATCGCGACGTCCTGATACGTCTGGGGAAAATCGAAGCCAAAGCGCGCCAGATCCGGCGCCACATTCTCCAGCGTGCGTGTGATCAGCGGGCGACCGGCCGCGGCCGCCTCGAGATTCGGCAACCCGAATCCCTCCTGCAACGAGGTCAATAACACGGCCTCACTCGCGGCTAACAACTCGGGGACCGTGGGTTTTTGCGTTTCATCGCCGGCGAGCACGCTAAGGCGCAGCCGCCAACCGTATTGCAGCGCGGCAGTCTGCAGGGCGTCCGCATAGGCCCGTTCATCGGCCGAACTCACGTCTCCGGTGGTCACGAGCCACCCGCCGGGCCGCAGCCAGCGCGTGAGCAACAGCGCCTCGGCCACATTTTTTCGTCGCAGCAACCGACACGGCAACAACCACACCGGCGCGTCGTCGCCCAGGCGTTCGCGCAGCCAGCTCTTCGCCCGCCGCATGCGCGGGGCCGTGGGCGGAACCGCGGGCTCGGTGAGATTCGGAATCCACCCGACCCGATCGCCAAAGGTGCGCTCCAACACGGCGGCATCCGCCTGATTGATGGTCGCGTGACGGACGTTGGTCGCGGTCGGTAGAATCGCGCGCGCGACTTCCGCCACAGTTTGATACCCCGCTTCCTGCATTTCCGGCCATCGCGACCACCGGTTGTCGAACCACCAGTCGTGATGATGAAACACGAGTGGCACACCCGTCGCGCCACAGATTTCCTGTAATGCTTGCGAGAGCAGCAGGTTTCGCCCCAGCCCCTGATTATGCGCCCACACCACGGCATTCCTGGGCGTCAGCCCGGCCATGCACTGCTCAAGATGCGTACGGATCCGCCGCACCAAGGTCGGGGAGCCCGCCGGCTGGTCCGAAAAATAACCCAGCGCCGGCTCGATCGCCAGACTCACGCGCACGCGCCCCATTCGCTCCTGGAACGTTCGAAACCACCCGTGGTCCGGGGCTTCTCCACCCACGAGCACCACCTCGGTGGCGGCGGGCTGCAAGGCCTTCACCAAATGCGGCACGGCCAGCTCGATGACGCGCCGCACGCCTCCAGGCCGGTAGTGGCAGTGAACAATCAACAGTTTCAAGTCCGCTCACTTGAAACTGCGAACGCGGCCGCGCCAATTTTTTTCGGCAACGAGCGGGGAGAACCGCCCGTCGGACTGAACCCAGAGTTCGCGGCAAAGGAGGATGCCAGAACGCATCCATCCCGAACGTACGACCCGGGTTGCTTTTGGAGTATCGCCCTCCAGCTTCACCGTTATGACCCCGATTCTCTCCGAACATCTTGCCGCAGTTTACGGCTCAATGATCGGGAGTGAGGTCCAGCCGCGACTGGACGCGGTCTTGAAACGCTGGCGCGGCCAACTGGATCCCGCCACGACCCCCGGAGCCGTGACCGCGCGTTCGTTGACGCAGCGCGACGCGTTATTGATCACCTATGCGGACCAGGTGCGCGAACCCGGGATAACACCCTTGCATGCGCTGGCTAATTTCGCGCAGAACCACCTCGAGGGCGTCGTCAGTGGGATCCACCTGTTGCCGTTTTTTCCGTGGTCCTCAGACGATGGGTTTTCGGTGAAGGATTATTACGCGGTCGATCCGGCGGCGGGGACGTGGGACGACATCGCGCGGTTGCGACCGCGTTTCGATCTCATGTTTGATGCGGTGTTCAACCACATGTCGGCCGAGAGCGAGTGGTTCATCCAGTTCCTCGCGGGCGATCCGGCTTACCGCGACTTTTTCGTGACCGTCGAGGGCAACCCCGATCACTCGCAAGTCATCCGGCCGCGGGCGCTTCCGCTCCTCACCGAGTTTCCATCGCACGCGGGCACGATCAAAGTCTGGACAACGTTTAGCGGGGACCAGGTCGACCTGAACGCGCGCAACCCCGAGGTGCTGCTCGCCCTCATCGATGCGCTGTTGTTTTACGTGAGTCAGGGCGCGCGGTTTATCCGCCTCGATGCGATCGCTTTTCTTTGGAAGGAAGCAGGCACGACCTGCCTGCACCGGCCGCAAACGCACCGGATCATCCAACTCATGCGCAGCGTGCTCGATGAGGTCGCTCCCGGTGCGATGCTGATTACCGAAACGAACGTACCGCACGTCGATAACCTCTCGTATTTTGGCGACGGCACCAACGAAGCGTCACTGGTCTATAATTTCGCGCTGCCTCCGCTCGTACTGCACACTCTGACCAGCGGCGATTGCACCAAGCTAAGCCGCTGGGCCCGGTCCCTCGCACTTCCATCGCGCCAAGTCGCGTTGTTCAACTTTCTGGCCTCCCACGACGGGATCGGTCTGAACCCGGCGCGCGGAATCTTAAGTGATGCTGAGATCGACGCCCTGGTGGCGCGCACGCTGGATCACGGTGGCTACATTTCATATAAACATCTGCCCGACCGCTCGCAGGTGCCGTATGAGATGAACATAAACTTTTTCGACGCGCTGTCGCGTCCCGGGGCGAACGAACCCATCGACCTGCCGGTCCGCCGCATGCTTTGCGCGCACGCCATTCAACTCGCGCTGGCCGGCGTGCCTGGAATTTATTTTCACTCCCTGTTCGGTTCACGCGGTGACCGTGTCGGCGCCGAAACCAGCGGCATTCCTCGGCGAATCAACCGCCAGAAACTCGAGCGGGCGGAACTCGACGCCAGCCTGGCCAACCCGGAATCGCTTCGCGCCCGGATTTTTAGCGGCCTGCATCGCCTGCTCCACGCCCGCCGCAGCAGCCCCGCATTTCATCCGTGCGGTGAACAACGCGTCATCCCCGGCGATCCCCGACTCTTCGTACTCGTACGCACTGCTCTCGATCAGAGTGAGAGCGTCATTTGCGTGCAGAACATTTCCGGAGATCCGGTCGAGACCACTTGGGCGAATGTGCTGAACGATCCCACCGCATCCATTCCGCGGGAGATAGTTATTGGCCGACCTGACGCACTGCCCGAGAGCGGCGCCAATGGACCTATTTTATTGCGACCATTTGAGGTCGTTTGGGCTCTGCAGTAAACCGCTTACCGCACACGCAGATGGCACTTGGCACTTCGCTCGCGGGTTCAGCGGAAACTATTTCATTTTCCCCCGGATTGCAGCTTGTCACTCTGAAGGTCGGGGTACTCCATCGTGCCGGATCGACCCTTTCACGGTTGATCCCATTTTGGGTCCGAAGCGCACGCCTCGGAGGTCACACGAATGGCCGGGCCGCCATTCGATCCATCGCCTGCTAATTGTTTACGCGATTCGCTCGCACAGCCAGCGAACTCCTGCCCGCAAGGGACGGAGCGGCCAGCCGGCGCCCACCGGAGCTCGCTCCACCGACCACCTTCAGGGCGGTCGGATTCAACGATAATTTCAGTCATGTCCGACTTCTTTCAAACTGGCGCAATCGCAACGCTCCACCGGCTGGGGAACACCGACCTCAACCGGCTCGAGCGCGAGATCACTGAATTCACGCAGGAAACACCCATTGCCTTGGTGCTGCCTTGTCACATTCGCGAGGTCGGCACGAAAGCGCTGCGTCTCATCGCGCGCGAGCTGAAGAGCGTCAAGTATCTGAAACAGATCGTCGTGGGCATCGATGGCGCGAATCTGCGCGGCTGGAAAAAGGCCCAGCGGTTTTTCAGCCAAATGCCCCACAAGCCGACGCTGCTGTGGAATGACGGTCCGCGGATGCAGCATTTGTTCAAGAAGCTCGAAGCGACCGAGCTCGGCGCCGGCAGCACGGGCAAAGGCCGCAATGTGTGGGCTTGTTTTGGATACGTCCTGGCCAGCGACAAGGCGCGGATGATCGCGGTGCACGACTGCGATATCATCACCTATAATCGGGAAATGCTCGCACGCCTCGTCTACCCGGTGGCCCACCCGTCCCTGGGATTCGACTTCTGCAAAGGCTACTACGCCCGCGTCACGGAAAAACTAAACGGCCGCGTCATGCGCCTGCTGCTCACGCCTCTCCTGCGCGCGTTCAAGAGCATTCTCGGCCAGCACCCGTATCTGGTTTACATGGACACGTTCCGCTATCCCCTGGCGGGCGAGTTCGCGATGGATCTCGATCTCGTGCGCCGCTTGCGCATCCCCTACGACTGGGCGCTCGAAGTGGGCATGCTCTCCGAAGTCTTCCGCAACACCGCGCCCCGGGCGATTTGTCAGTCGGAACTCTGCGAGAACTACGATCACAAGCATCAAGACCTGTCGTCCCGTGACGCCAACCGCGGCCTCAACAAGATGGCCACGGACATCGCGCAGTCGTTCTTCCTGCGCATGGCGGCTGAGGGCATCAGACTCGATGCCGGGTTTTTCGATACGCTGATGAGCGCCTACATGCGCCAAGCCGAGGACACGCTTCGTTTTTACGCCGCCGATGCCGCGCTCAATGGCCTGCAGTACCCGCGCCATGAGGAGGAAACGGCCGTGGCCACGTTTGTGCGCAGTATTCGAATCGCCACCAAGAGCTTCATCGAGGACCCGCTGGGGGCGCCGCTGATTTCCAACTGGAATCGCGTCGAATCCGCCCTCCCGTCGTTTCTGGACGAGCTGCGGGAAGCGGTCCGGTTGGATAACGAATTGTAACGTTGCTCCGCGCCGGCGAGGGACGGTTCATCCCTACTGGAAGAACACGGACGAACCGCCGTCACTTGCGGACGTTTCCGGGGCCGCTCGACCATGGAGTGTCCGCCTTTTCGTGATTCCCGCTTTAATCCTACTCCCGGTTTGCACTTCGATTTTCGCCGCCCACACTCAGGTTGCCATGAGAAAGCCCCTGCTTGCGATTCTGCTGTTCGCGTTCACGACCGCCTGCGTTGCCGAAGCCCCCAAGATCGCCCCGACGGACGCCGCGAAGCTGGTCGCCTCCGGCAAGGCGGTGCTGGTGGATTGTCGTGAACCGGCCGAGTGGAACAAGACCGGAGTGGCCGCTCCGGCGGTGCTCCTGGCGAAGAGCGATTTCGACGGAGAACAGAAGCAATGGCGCGAATTTCTGGCGCAGAATAAGGGCAAACAGGTCATCGTTTATTGCGCTTCAGGCCGCCGCAGTGGGCAGGTCGCCGCCGCTCTCGCCGAACAGGGCATACAGGTCGCCAACGCCGGCGGCATGAAGGACTGGTCCGATGCCGGACTGCCCGTCCGCAAGGCTGCTGAGCCTGCGGCCAAGAAATAGCTCGGCGGCTTCGTTCGGAACCGCTTGATTCTGCGGGATGTCCGACGCGCTCGATTCTCCGCTCGTCCCGCCCGCACTCCGGGATGCTCTGCGTTTGACGCCGGACAACACGCCGCTC